>JBFILZ010000058.1:0-15322 GCA_041611945.1 Bacillus sp. (in: firmicutes) | reverse complement strand
GGAATATGTGACTGATGTATCATTTGTTCTCGCAACACTTATAGGTAGTATTATCGCCATACTATTTGTATTTATTAAACGGAAAAGGACGAAATAGCTTTCCCGCCAATATCGTTTCTATAATAAACATGTTCAGATTGAATTTTTTGTAATTGCCCGTAAACACTTTCCTGAGCATCTTTTATTGTGGAACCGGAAGAAGTAACTACTAGAACCCTTCCTCCATTAGTAACAAATTTCCCTTCATGTAGAGCTGTACCTGCATGAAAAATATTAGAGTTATTTATTTTGTCCAAACCATTAATTGGATGTCCCTTTTCATACTCATTTGGATAGCCTTTCGAAGCGACCACAACACCAACAACTGCTTCTGTTGACCAGCAAATGTAGGGTTCTTTTTCACCTAGCAATAAATCAATAATGACTTCAACTAGATCACTCTCTAATCTCGCTAGGACGACTTGTGTTTCTGGATCTCCAAAACGGGCATTGTATTCGATTACCTTTACTCCTTCTTCTGTTAGCATTAATCCCGCATACAATACACCGGTAAATGATGCTCCATCCTTTATCATGCCCTGAACAGTAGGCTTTAATATTGTTTCAATTGCCGCTTCGACAATACTCTCTTTTATTTGAGGAACTGGTGAATAGGCTCCCATCCCTCCAGTATTTGGGCCTTGGTCATTATCAAATGCGCGTTTGTGATCTTGAGCAATCACCATCGGATACACCTTTTCTCCATTGACAAAAGCCATTAAAGAAAATTCTTCCCCCACAAGATATTCCTCTATTACAACCTGTAAACTAGCCCTGCCAAATTTTCCGTTTACCATTAACATTTCTATACTTGATAATGCTTCTTCAACTGTCATAGCAACAACAACGCCTTTACCAGCAGCTAGACCGTCTGCCTTAATGACAATTGGTGCCCCGACTTTTTCAATATATGCTTTTGCCTCTTCGTGTTTTGTAAAGGTTTCATAAGCAGCTGTTGGAATCCCATACTTTTTCATCAAGTTTTTTGCAAAAGCCTTACTTCCTTCAATTGCTGCTGCATTCTTTCTTGGCCCGAAAACCATTAAATTTTCCTCCTGAAAACGGTCGACAATTCCATTCACTAAAGGTCCTTCAGGTCCAATAATTGTTAATGCAACTTTATTTTTTTTTGCAAAAGTTATTAAAGCACTATGGTCATTTTCATCAATTGGCACTATCGTTGCCACATCTGACATACCTGGGTTACCTGGTGCAACAAAAACACTTGTAACGAGAGGGCTAACGGAGGCCTTCCAAGCAATCGCATGCTCTCGTCCACCACGTCCTACTACTAAAACGTTCATCATTCCCTCTCCTTTCTTAATGTTTAAAGTGTCTAATTCCTGTGAATACCATTGTTATTCCATAAGCATTAGCTTTTTCAATCGAGTCTTGATCACGAATCGAACCACCAGGTTGAATGATGGCAGTTATTCCAGCTTTAGCTGCAGCTTCAACCGTGTCATCCATTGGGAAAAATGCATCAGATCCTAAAGCAGAACCATTTGCCTTTACCCCCGCTTGTTCAATTGCTATTTTCGCTGCACCGACACGGTTCATTTGGCCTGCACCAATACCAATTGTCATCTCATCCTTTGCAAGAACTATCGCATTAGACTTAACGTGCTTTACTACTTGCCATGCAAGCTTTAAATTTTCCCACTCTTTCTCCGTAGGTTCCCGCTTTGTCGGAATTGAAATTGTTGCATCATCAAATGATAAATAATCACTTTCTTGAACAAGGACCCCACCACTTACAGTCGTTAGACGTGTTTCAACCGTTTTCTCTCCATCCATCTCAACAAGTAATAGACGAAGATTCTTTTTTGTTTGTAGAATTTCTAATGCATCAGCTGTAAATTTGGGTGCAATCACAATTTCAAGGAAGATTTCTTTCAATTTCAATGCTGTTTTTGCATCGATTTCACGGTTAGAGGCAATAATTCCACCATAAATTGATATAGGATCGGCTTCAAAAGCTTTTTCAAAGGCTAAGCTAATTGTTTCTCCTGTACCAACACCACATGGATTCATATGTTTTACTGCAACGATTGCAGGATTCTTAAACTCATTTACAATAGAGAGAGCTGCATCAGCATCGTTAATATTGTTGTAAGAAAGGTCTTTACCATGAATTTGTTTTGCTGAGGAAATGGAACCCTTTTTCGGAATGGCTGTTTGATAAAAAGCTGCCTTTTGATGTGGATTCTCGCCATAACGTAAAACTTGCTTCTTTTCATAATGTACTGTCAGAGATTCAGGATTTTCTTCCCCTGATTGGTTTGTTAAGTACTCGGCAATCAAACTGTCATACCCTGCTGTATGCCGAAAAACCTTTGCCGCTAAGCGTTGATTCGTCTCAATCGAAACTTCTTGGTTCTTCGTTATCTCAGTTATCACAGACTCGTAATCAGTTGGATCCACTACTACAGTTACAAAACGATGGTTTTTTGCAGCTGATCTAAGCATCGAAGGTCCACCAATATCGATATTTTCTATCGCATTATCATATGTCACACCATTTTTTTGAATTGTTTCTTTGAAAGGATATAAATTCACAACTACTAAATCAATTGGCTCAATTCCATGTTCAGTCATAGTTTGAACATGCTCTTTATTATCTCGAACACCTAAAAGTCCACCATGAATCATTGGGTGTAAAGTTTTAACACGTCCATCTAACATTTCTGGGAAATTTGTAACCTCAGAAATCCCGGTAACATTTATTCCATTTTGTTCCAGAAGCGTACTAGTTCCACCAGTTGAAATGATTTCCACCCCAATCTTAGCCAACTTTTGAACAAATGGTACTAAGCCATCTTTATTAGAAACGCTTATAAGTGCACGTTTAATTGTCATACGTATAACCTCCTCCGACTAAAGCTTGAATGGTTTTAGGATAAAGTAAATGTTCAATCGTTTGAATTTTCAATTGCAAGCTTTCATAGGTTTCATTATTTTCTACAGTGATGGCTTGTTGATCTATTATCAGCCCAGTGTCCATTCCAGCATCAACAAAATGGACAGTTACCCCCGTCACCCTTACACGAGCTTTTAATGCTTGACCAATTGCATCTTTTCCAGGAAACGCTGGCAAAAGTGATGGGTGTATGTTTACGATTTTCCCTTCATAGGCTTCCAAAAGTGTGGGCCCCACTAAGCGCATATAACCCGCTAAAATGAGCCAGTCTATATCGTGGTACTTTAACTCTTTTAGGATAGCTGTTTCATAGTGCAACTTAGATTCATAAGACTTTGGTAAAAAAGAGAAAGTAGGAACACCCTCTTTCTCTGCTCTAGTTATCACTTTTGAATCAAGTTTATCACAAACCAGAAGACATACATCTGCTTGTACTTTCCCCCTATTTATAGCTTCCAAAATCGCTTGAAAGTTGCTACCTGAACCTGAAGCGAATATCGCAATTCGTGTCATGTTAAGGCTCCGCCTCCAAAACTAACTCCTGCACCTTCTTTTACTCGACCAATGATATAAGCCTTCTCACCTTGTGATTCCAGTGATTGAATTGTTGGAATCAGGTTTTCATTATCTACAGCAATTACCATCCCAATACCCATGTTAAATATATTGTACATTTCTTGCTTAGTAAGATTTCCCTCTCTTTGTAACACGTCAAAAATAGGAGGAACTGGCCAAGAACCATGATCAATCTCCGCACCTAATTTGTCCGGTAACATCCTAGGAATGTTTTCAATAAATCCACCACCGGTAATATGAGCCATACCCTTTAGATTGAATTTCTTCATTGCATGTAAAAGTGGTTTTACATAAATTCTAGTAGGTGTTAGTAATACCTCACCGAGACTCCCATCAAGTCCATTTACATGGTCATCTAATGTGTATCCTGCATCTTCAAGTAGAATTTTTCGAACTAACGAAAAGCCATTGCTATGAAGTCCGCTAGATGATAAACCAATAAGGCAATCCCCCGGTTTAATCGAATCCCCATTAATAATGTTAGATTTTTCAACAGCTCCTACAACAAAACCGGCAAGATCATACTCCTGCTCACTATACATTCCAGGCATCTCTGCTGTTTCTCCACCAACCAACGTACAGCCTGCTTGCTCACATCCATCTGCTATACCCTTTACAATTTCTTCGATTTTTTCTGGAAAAGCCTTGCCGCAAGCAATATAATCTAAGAAAAATAATGGCTCTGCACCTTGAACAACAATATCATTCACACACATTGCAACCGCATCTATGCCTATCGTATCATGCTTATCGGCCATAAATGCCAGCATCAATTTTGTCCCTACTCCATCTGTACCAGAGACTAGAACCGGCTCCTTTAAGTTAAGGGAAGACAAATCAAACATGCCGCCAAAGCCACCGATTCCACTCATCACACCATTACGCTTCGTTCGTTCAACATGCTTCTTCATCCTAGATACCGCTTCATAACCAGCTTCAATATCTACTCCTGCTTCCTTATAAGAACTCGCCATCCTATTCCCTCCAATTTATGTGGGGGTCTGACCCCCACTCCTTTAAAGCGCTAAACTAAGCTGTGCCTAATGGTCCTATCTTTTAGCTTTTTTCATAAGGATGCACGGTGTCAGGATAAATTTCGGTAGGATATTTCCCTGTGAAGCATGCCATGCATTGGCCTTTATTTTCATCTTGATCTGGACGTCCAATTGCTTGAAGCAACCCTTCATTACTTAGGAAAGCTAAAGAATCTGCTCCAATAATTTTACGAATTTCTTCTATTGAATTAGACGAAGCAATAAGTTCTTCCTCTGTAGACGTATCGATTCCGTAATAGCAAGGATTCTTGATTGGGGGAGAACTGATTCGAACATGAACCTCTGTTGCCCCAGCATCACGAAGCATCGTCACAATACGACGACTAGTTGTTCCTCTTACAATGGAATCGTCAATCATCACTACTTTTTTTCCTTCAACAATTCCTCGCACAGGTGAAAGCTTCATCTTTACACCTTGCTCACGCAATGATTGCGAAGGCTGAATAAAAGTTCTACCTACATATCGATTCTTAATTAATCCAAGTTCATACGGGATTCCCATGGCTTCCGCATACCCAATTGCTGCGGAAATACTAGAATCAGGTACACCGGTAACCACATCAGCTACTACTGGTGCTTCAAAAGCGAGCGCTCTACCTAAACTCTTACGTGCACTATGAACATTTATTTTGTCTACATTACTATCAGGTCTGGCAAAATAAATATATTCCATACTACATATGGCTCTGTGCTGGGCAACAGAAAACCGCTCAGAACGAATCCCGTCATCTGAAATAATAATCAACTCACCGGGTTCTACCTCACGTTCAAATCTTGCACCAACCACATCAAACGCACATGTTTCCGACGCTACTACATAGGCATCTCCTAAGCGACCCAATGATAATGGGCGCATTCCTAAAGGGTCAAGTGCAACCATCATTTCTTTCTCTGTCATAACGAGGAATGCGTAAGCTCCTTTTACCATAGATAAAGCATTCTTCACTCGTTCTGTTAATGGTAAATTACCACCACGTTTAATTAAATGGGCTAATACTTCTGTATCAGACGTTGTTTGAAAAATACTTCCTTGTCCTTCTAATTGATGTTTAACTGCTGTCGCATTTACAAGATTTCCATTGTGTGCTAGAGCAAGCCCACCGCTTTGAGAATGGAATAAGAGTGGCTGTACATTTTCAAAGCCACCACCACCAGCCGTTGCATAACGAACGTGTCCAATTGCAGCTTTTCCAGCTAAATCTTTCATTTCATCCTGCTTAAAGACCTCTGTAACAAGACCTAGACCCTTAACCCCTTTTAATTGCTCACCATTAGATGCTACAATTCCAGCACCTTCTTGCCCTCGATGTTGAAGACTATGCAAGCCATAGTAAGTTATTTGGGCTGCATCCTGATGTCCCCAAATTCCAAAGATTCCACATTCTTCGTTTAAGCCTCTGATTTCAGCAACCATGGAATAGCTCCTCTCCATGCGTCTGTTAATGAAGCCACTGTTGCGTTTACGACCGTTTCATCCTTAATTTGGATAAATAGCTCCGGCTCATTAGTTACATTACCAACTAATGTAGCTTCCACGATACCCTCAAAAAGATCCTTATTTTCTTCACATACTGTTACCACAAAGCGTGATTGTGTCTCACTAAACAAAGCTACTGTGGCATCACCTTGAAGTACAACCTTTGCTCCAAGTGCTGTGCCAATCACTGACTCTGCTAAAGCTACACCTAATCCCCCTTCAGAAACATCATGTGCAGACTGAATCAATCCAGCACGAATAGCTGTTAATAATTGATTTTGACGTACTGATTCCTTCTCAAGATCTAGCTCTGGGGCTTTCCCGAATATACGGTCATACGTCATTTTCTGGAGCTCACTTCCACCAAACTCGGCATTCGTTTCACCTATAATATAAATGAAATCTCCTGCTTTTTTAAAGGCTTGGGTCGTAATATGATCAATGTCTCTAATCAATCCAACCATACCAACGGTCGGTGTTGGGTATATCGCGGTACCATTTGTTTCGTTATATAACGAGACGTTCCCGCTAATTACAGGTGCATTTAGTTCCCTACATGCTTCACTCATACCATCTACTGCTTTTTCAAGTTGCCAGAAAATTTCTGGTTTTTCAGGATTCCCAAAGTTCAAACAATCTGTAATAGCAAGAGGTTCTGCTCCTGAACATACTATGTTACGTGCCGCCTCAGCTACAGCAATTTTTCCACCAACCTCTGGGTCTAAATAAATATAACGAGAATTGCAATCCGTTGTCATCGCTAATGCTTTTCTCGTTCCGCGTATTCGAACAACTGCCGCATCTGATCCAGGGGAAACGACTGTATTCGTTCTCACCATATAATCATATTGGTTATATACCCATTCCTTACTCGCAATCGTCGGTTGCGCCAAAAGCAAAAATAGCGTATCTTGCATATTGTCAACATTAGGAATATCCTGATCCATAGCTTGGAATTCTCTATAATATGCTGGCTCTACTGAAGGCTTATGATACACTGGTGCATCCTCTGCCAAAGCATCCACTGGTACATCTGCTACGACTTCACCATGATGAACTAAGCGTAGCATCTTGTCATCAGTAACAACCCCTATAGCCACTGCTTCCAGATTATATTTATTCACAATAATTTGGATCTCATTCTCTCTACCCTTTTCTACAACAATTAGCATTCTCTCTTGCGATTCTGAAAGCATCATTTCATAAGCTGTCATACCCGTTTCGCGTTGTGGGACAAAATCAAGATTCATCTCAATACCTGATCCACCCTTACTAGCCATCTCAGCTGAAGAAGATGTCAACCCAGCTGCTCCCATATCCTGTATTCCAATCATCGCATCACAGTTCACCAACTCAAGACAAGCCTCAAGAAGTAGCTTTTCCATAAATGGATCGCCCACCTGTACTGCAGGTCGCTTTGCTTCTGAATTATCGCTCAGTTCTTCAGATGCAAAAGTAGCACCATGAATGCCGTCTCTACCTGTTTTCGCACCTATATACATAACTGTATTTCCGACACCTGTCGCGACACCTTTTTTAATGTCCTTATGGTCAATCAGACCAACACACATTGCATTCACTAGAGGGTTACCCTCATAAGAAGAATCAAATTGAATCTCTCCACCTACAGTAGGAATACCAATACAGTTACCATAACCCGCAATTCCTGCTACAATATTTTCGAATAAGTATTTCATTCTAGGAGTCGTTAACTCACCAAAACGTAATGAGTTTAATAAAGCAACCGGACGAGCACCCATTGAGAAAACGTCACGGATTATTCCTCCTACACCTGTAGCTGCTCCTTGGTAAGGTTCAATTGCCGATGGATGGTTATGACTTTCCATTTTAAACACAACAGCTTGATCATCACCAATATCCACAATCCCAGCTCCTTCTCCAGGGCCTTGGAGAACACGCTCGCCTTTTGTTGGAAACTTGCTTAATACTGGTTTTGAGTTCTTATAGCTACAATGTTCTGACCACATTACGGAGAATAATCCAAGTTCTGTATAATTTGGAAGGCGACCCAATTTCGTTTCAACCATTGAAAACTCTTCGTCACTTAGTCCCATTTCTCTATAAATTTTATCTCGCTTAATTTGTGCTGATGATGGTTCATGAAGTAACGGCATGAGTTTCCCTCCAATTTTTCAATATCGATTTAAACAGTTTAAGACCATCTCTACTTCCAAGTAATTCATCCACTGCACGTTCTGGATGTGGCATCATACCAAGCACATTCCCATTAATGTTCGTAATGCCAGCAATATTTGACAAGCTACCGTTAAGATCTTCACGATATCGAAAGGCAATTTGACCGTTATTTTCTAAATCTAGTAGCATACTTTCATCACAGTAATAATTCCCTTCACCATGTGCAACCGGAATCTTGATAGTCTCACCTGAACTGTAACCTGAAGTAAACATCGTTTTATTATTTTCAACCACAAGCTCTACCTGCCCACAAATAAATCTCAAATCTTTATTTCTACGAAGAGCTCCAGGTAGTAACCCAGCTTCAAGCAATATTTGAAAACCATTACAAACACCGAGAATTGGCTTTCCTTCATCGGCAGCCTTGACCACAGCACCCATGACCTTTGAAAAACGGGCAATTGCACCACAACGTAGATAATCACCATATGAGAATCCACCTGGTAACAGAATGGCGTCATACTCATCCAATGACTCTATATCATGCCAAACATAGTCAACATTCTGACCTAGTTCATCCTTTATCGCATGGAACATATCTACATCACAGTTAGATCCAGGGAATACAATTACTGCAAATTTCACTGTGAGACTACCTCCTCCACCTCGTACGTAAAGTCTTCTATTACTGTGTTAGCTAGTAAGCGTCCGCACATTTCATTTACAAGCTCGTCAATTGAACGTTCATTTTTTTCAATTGTAAGTTCTAGATACTTTCCAATTCGCACGTCTTGAACTTCTTTGTAGGATAATGAATGAAGTGACCCTTTTACAGCTGTTCCTTGTGGGTCTAAAACACTTTCTCTTAACGTAACGAATACCTTTACTTTGTACATGGTGATCCCCCTAATCGTTCTAGTATTTGCTCGTATGCATCTGTTAAACTACCTAAATCTCTTCTGAACACATCTTTATCTAGCTTCTCATTCGTTTCCTTGTCCCATAGCCTGCACGTGTCTGGTGAAATCTCGTCTGCTAATAAAATATTACCTTCTAGAGAAACACCAAACTCTAATTTAAAATCTATAAGTCTAATACTCTTGTTATTAAAAAATGGAATTAAAAATTGGTTTATTTCTAAAGCACTTTCCTTTAACTCCTTAACTTGTTCCTCGGTTGCTATATTTAGTAACTTCACATGGTCTTCATTAATCAAAGGATCACCTAAGTCATCATTTTTATAATAAAGTTCAATGATTGGTTTTGAGAGAACCTGACCTTCTTGAAGTCCAAGACGTTTAGCTAAGGAACCCGCTGCAACATTGCGGACAACAACTTCTATCGGAATAATACTTACTTGTTTTACTAGCTGTTCCTTGTCGGAGAGCTTTTTTACCAAATGAGTGGAGATTCCTTTTTCCTCAAGCATCTCAAATATCATGCAGGAGATTATGTTATTTAACCTTCCTTTACCAGAGATTGTCGCTACTTTCTCCCCATTAAAGGCAGTTGCACTATCCTTATACTCTATCCAGACTACTTCCTTTGTAGAAGTTGCGTGAATTGTCTTTGCTTTCCCTTCATATAGCAAACCAAGCTTCTCCATTTGATATCCCCCTAGACTTATAGTCCAACACGTCCAAAAATATAGTCAACTTGCGATAAGTGGTAATTATAATCAAAGCAATCATCAATTTGAGTCTGAGTAAGTTTTGAAGTGATTTTTTCTTCTTCCATGATGATATTTTTAAACGACTTTTGCTCTTCCCATGCTTCCATCGCTTTTGGTTGTACCATGTCATAAGCTTCCTCACGTGACATTCCTGCATCTATTAATGCAAGTAACACACGTTGGGAGTATATAAGTCCAAATGTCTTATCCATATTTTTCTTCATATTATCCGGGAACACGGTTAAGTTTTTAATAATGTTTCCAAAACGATTTAACATATAATTTAGGGCAATTGTTGCATCTGGTAGTATGATTCTTTCTGCAGAAGAATGGGATATATCACGCTCATGCCAAAGTGAAATATTTTCATAAGCTGTGACCATATGACCTCGAATTACTCGGGCGAGGCCTGTCATATTTTCAGATCCTATTGGATTTCGTTTATGCGGCATTGCAGAAGAACCTTTTTGACCTTTGGCAAAAAATTCTTCGACCTCTCTCGTTTCACTCTTTTGTAATCCTCGAATTTCTGTACTAAACTTTTCAATTGAACTAGCGATTAACGAAAGTGTCGCCATATAATGGGCGTGACGATCACGTTGCAAGGTTTGAGTAGAGATAGGTGCAGCCTGCAAACCTAATTTCTCACATACATAGGTTTCGACAAAAGGATTGATATTCGCATAGGTTCCAACTGCCCCAGAGATTTTCCCGAATTCGATTCCTTCTGCCGCTGCTTCAAAGCGATTTATATTACGTTTCATTTCTTCATACCAAAGAGCAAGCTTTAATCCAAATGTCGTCGGTTCTGCATGAACACCGTGTGTTCTTCCCATCATGACCGTATACTTATGCTCGATCGCTTTATTTTTCAAAATTTCAATAAAGTTTTGTAAGTCTTTTCTTAAAATATCATTCGCTTGCTTCAATATATATGAAAGAGCAGTGTCTACAACATCTGTAGAAGTTAGACCATAATGTACCCACTTTTTTTCTTCACCAAGAGTTTCTGAAACGGCACGAGTGAACGCAACGACATCATGTCTAGTTTCTCTTTCAATTTCAAAAATACGTTCAACATTAAAAGAAGCATTCTGACGAATTAACGTCACATCCTCTTTAGGAATATCTCCTAGTTCTGCCCATGCTTCACATGCCAAAATTTCTACCTCTAGCCATGCATTAAATCTATTCTCATCTGTCCAAATAGCGCCCATTTCAGGTCTTGTATAACGTTCAATCATTCTGTTACCTCCATTTTTTCTTTCCATATTGGTAAAGAAGAAATCTTGCTTATCATAGTTTCTATTTCATCACCTATAAAAGTAAGATGTCCCATTTTCCTCTTGTATTTTGCTTCCTTTTTTCCGTATAAATGAATCTTACATCCTGCTAAAATCTCTATATTCTCTAAAGCTAGATCAACATGCTCACCTAATAGATTTACCATAACTGCTGGTGTTAAAAGGTTTGTATCTCCTAAAGGAAGATTACAAATAGCACGAATATGCTGCTGAAATTGAGACGTTACACACGCTTCAATTGAATAATGACCTGTATTATGAGGACGAGGTGCAAGCTCATTTACATAAACTTCATCTTCAATTAGGAACATTTCAACTGCTAACGTGCCTATTAGTCCAACTCCTTCTGCTATAGTTTTCGCTACTTCGTATGCTTTTTCACAGGATTCCTTGCTGACCCTTGCAGGAACTATCGATTGGTGCAAAATATTCTCAATATGAATATTTTCGGCAATTGGTAGGAATTTCACTTCTCCTCTAGGGCTTCTTGTAATAATCACCGATACTTCTTTGTCATAGGGTATCCATTCCTCCACAATACACTTACCAATCAACAACAATTCAACTGCTTTTTCTTTTTCTATAAGATTTTTTATGACAACCTGACCTTTTCCATCATATCCACCAAGACATGTCTTCACAACACAAGGTATTCCAATTGTTTCAATAGCATCTTCAAGTTCTGTTTCACTTTTCACTATTCGATATGGCGCAATAGGAATCCCTAAACTACTTATTAGACCCTTTTCTGTTTCTCGATCTTGGGTTATTCGGATCAGCTCAGCTCCTTGTGGTAAATATGTATTTTCTTCTAACCAACTTAGTGCAATATGGTCTATATTCTCAAATTCATAGGTGATGACATCACTGACAGAAGCTAACTTCTCGATAGATTCGAAATCATCATATGCTCCGATGATTTCTTCATCAGCTATTTGCCCACACGGACTATCCGAAGTAGCTTCCAATACAGCAATACGATACCCCATCTCTTTGGCTGATATGGCCATCATTCGACCTAGCTGCCCTCCGCCTATTATGCCAATTGTACTTCCTGGTAAAATCGTCTTAAACAAGCTGATCACTCATTTCTAAAGCCATTTCCTTCATTCTCTCTCTTCGTTCAAACAATCTATTCTCAATATCTTTATCTTGCAAGCCTAAAATCTGACCTGCTAATAATCCTGCATTGGTTGCTCCAGCCTTACCAATCGCAACAGTTGCAACCGGAATTCCACCTGGCATTTGTACAATGGATAATAAAGAATCCATACCGTTTAATGCCTTTGACTGAATTGGAACACCAATTACAGGTAGGAGCGTCTTAGCTGCAACCATACCTGGCAAATGGGCAGCACCTCCAGCACCAGCAATAATCACTTTTATTCCTCTTTCTTTCGCATTCTCAGCATAGAAAAACATCTCATCAGGGGTCCGATGTGCAGAAACAACTCTCTTTTCATATAGGATTTCAAGTTCATCTAGTATTTCACATGAATGTTTCATCGTTTCCCAATCAGAAGCACTTCCCATTATTATTCCAACAACAGGTCCCATACTAATCCCCCTTCATTAATTAACTTTTTGTATAACTATTTGAATTATCTAAAAATAAAAAAGTACCCATGTAGTCTTTCCCTATTAAGAGAAAGTAATTACATGGGTACTTGTCATAAAGTCAAATCGACAGGTTAACCCTATCACTTTCCCTCATAGTCCAGTAATTTACGGTAACCGGGTAGAAACTTATGGGCCATATTCCCAAGATTATATGAGGTGAACGAACATTGAATCTATACTTTTTAATTTTTAGTGAAATCTAATTATAGAATATCATCAATTCAAAGGAATTACAATAAAAGTTCGAACGTTAATGGGTATTTCGTTATAATTGTTCGGTTTTTTCTAATTTCCCTTCGAAAATTATTTTTCTCCCACACGGCTGAACATCGTGGATACCATTTCCATCTGTCACTGTTTCTTTAAAAATAGGCTCTTCTAACCGACGGATTGGTGTATACCCCTCTTCTTTCATTCTTTCTATGCAAGCATCTATCGTTTCATTCTCATCAACAATAAATCTCTTTTTCACCTTATTATTCTTCTGCATCCTTAATCATACCTCTCTTCACATTTTTCACCCAGAATCCTCCGTGTATGGTCTTAGCCTCATACGAAATAATAAATGCCGTTGGATCAATATCCTTAATCCTAGCATATAGTGCAAGTTCATACTTTCTCGGAGTTAATATTTGCATAGTTGTCCGATCACCATCTAATCCTTCAGCTTTCCAAGTAGTTACCCCATATCCCTTTTCACGCAACTCCTTAGGTAAATCTCGATCAAGATCCTTGGTTATCACATTTACGGTAATGTAGCCTAACGCAAGTTTCTCTTCAATCTTCATTCCAACAACAACACCAATTCCATAACCTACAGCATAAGCAATAAGATTCTGAATTTGATTTAAATTATCTAATACTAACCCTAATCCTATTACATAAATTACTACTTCTATCGTACTGAGAAAAGCAGCCCCATAGCGATATCCTTTTAATGTTAAGATCATCCTTATTGTAAAAAAGGATACATATGTAATATTAATTATTAATATGATCGCAATCATAAACAAGCTATTTTCTAGCAATGTATAGCCCCCTAAATTTACTTATTTATCTAACATTCCCTAATACTTTTGTATCTATTGTACCAAATTTCGAATATCAACAGTACAATCCTATTCAGTAGGCACCTATACACTTTAATATCATAAGTTATATCAAGTTATTATGGAGGTGCTATAAGATGAATAATCCCTATCTAAAAGACTTTTCTAATTTAAAACAACAATTCCAAGGATTTTTCGGAGAAAATTTTTGGAATAATTTTGACGGAATCCTTCAAAATCAATTAACTCAATACAACCTATATAAAGCAGAAAATGAGCTTTTATGTATTATTAACATTCCTGGAATAGACAATATGGAAGATATTCATGTTTTCGTTAATCAAAATACACTAGAAGTTGAAGGAAAAGTGAGCCTGAACTATAAAGGGTTTGAAATTCTTCAAGAAGGAATATTTCAAGGAAACTTTAAACGTGAAATCTCACTTCCCTACATCGTAAAAAAAGATCGTGTAGAAGCATCTTACCAGCATGGACTGCTAATCATTCAACTTCACAGACAAATTCCTGACGAAACGCAAAAGAATAAAGTTTCAATTAAAAAAGGTACAGACTAAACGGTTGTAACTCCCATCACCTTTCTTCGTCTATGTTGAAAAGGAGGAAAAACAATGAACGTATTCTTTTTCTTTTGCATTTGTTTTTTCTTAATTGCTTCAACACTTTTCATTAAAGCTAGCGTTTAATATGCATGTTCTTGTATGGAACCTAGGCCTGTAGAAGAAGAATTTAAAACGGTGTCAGCAGTTTTCTCTGGAAAAGTAATTAAAATCTCATCTTCAAAGGAAGGTTATAAAGTAACTTTTCAAATAGATAAAGCCTGAAAGGGCATATCCAATTCGGAAATACACATTTATACCGATCTAAGTTCAGAATCCTGTGGGTATCACTTCACTATAAACGAAAGCTATCTAGTATATGCCTATGAAAATGAAGGAAAACTAACCACCGGTCTCTGCTCGTTTACGAAAGAATTATCAACTGCTTGAAATGATCTATTGGTATTGGGCCAAGGTGAAGATTTTTCAAGTGTACCAAATTCAGATGAAGTAATTCCCTTAATTCATTTAACCATTATTCTAGTTATGATTATTACAGCAAGTGTAGGCTTCTTATTGTATGGCTCTGTTAAAGCTCAATGTTGATTTTTTCAAACGAAGTTGATTGAAGTGGAAGGTGCGAGACTCCGGCGGGAGCAGCTGGACAGGTGAGACACCGAAGGCGCAAGTGCCGAGTTGGCTCAACGCCCGCCCCGCGGAAAGCGAGCATCCTGCAGCTGAAATCAACACCAACGTTTAACAGAGACCTTCATGCAAAACAATTTTGCACCATGAGGTATGAAAATAAGCAATATATTTCTTTAGCAGTGATCGAAGTGGAAGAACGCGAGACTCCACGAAAATACTCCCGCATTTCCTTCGTGCGGTGAGAATTC
>JBFILZ010000057.1:0-15596 GCA_041611945.1 Bacillus sp. (in: firmicutes) | reverse complement strand
TAATCTCCATGTTAATTAACGTAGAATATTGATTTAATAAAAGCATGAATAGCCGGCTATAGTTGACTCCTTATGCGCTAAGCTTTACAACAAAAACCTACCAGATGGTAGGTTTTCCATTGAACATATTAAATTTATTGTTGAGGATCAGGTATCTTATCATCTTTTTTTATTTCTTGATTAGTTGACATTTTTTCCATAATTTTAGAATGTTCCTCTAACTCCTGCTCATTGTTAACCATAGAACCGTTCATCGGTTTTTCTTTTGTATTTTCTTTTTTTACTTCCATAAAATCACCTCCCTTAAAACATACCCTGTTCATGACCTGTTCAAACAAAAAAATAAGAGTATGCCAGTTGCATACTCTTAACATCCTTATCTATTTAACAAACTTCCTACATACCGTAATAATTCATTGGCCGACGAAGTATTATATCCATGATCTTCGACTAATCTTGCAACCACTTCATTCATTTTCTTTAGCTGTACCTCATCTGGTGTCTTGGAAGAAGTGGTTATTTTCACAACATCCTTCAAATCAGCAAATAACTTTTTCTGTATTGCTTCACGCAAACGTTCATGTGAGTTGTAATCAAATCGTTGACCTTTTCTAGCATATGCAGAAATTCGAATTAAAATTTCCTCTCTAAATGCCTTTTTTGCATTTTCAGAGATTCCTATTTGTTCCTCAATAGACCTCATTAACTTATCGTCTGGATTCATTTCGTCACCAGTAAGCAGGTCCCTAATTTTATTTTTATTGCAATAAGCTTCTACATTATCTAAATAATTATCCATTAAAGTTTTAGCTGATTCTTCATATGAATACACAAACGCCTTTTGAACTTCCTTCTTTGCTATATCATCATACTCTTTTCTCGCTACAGATATAAAGTTCATATAACGTTCACGGTCTTCACTAGAAATGGAGGCATGCTGAGTTAACCCATCCTTCAAAGATCGTAGTACATCTAATGCATTAATTGAAGGGATTTCCTTCCGAATAATTGCTGATGAGATACGATTAATAACATACCTAGGATCAATTCCGTTCATACCTTCATCCGGGAATTCCTTTTTCATTTCTTCTACATCAATCTGATTAAAACCCTCAACGGCATCTCCATTATAGAGTCTCATCTTCTTCACCAGGTCGATGTCACCTTTCTTTGGTTCCTTTAACCTTGTTAGGATTGTAAACATAGCTGCAACACGTAAAGTATGTGGAGCGATGTGAACATCATACACATCACTTTCTCTAATCATCTTTTGATAAATTCTCTCTTCTTCCGAGACTTTTAAATTGTATGGAACAGGCATAACTATAATTCTAGAGTGCAGAGCCTCATTTTTTTTATTAGAAATAAAGGATCGATACTCTGCTTCATTCGTATGGGCTACAATTAGTTCATCCGCAGAAATTAAGGCAAACCTTCCTGCTTTGAAATTGCCTTCTTGTGTAAGTGATAATAAATGCCACAGGAACTTCTCATCACACTTTAACATCTCTTGAAATTCCATCATGCCTCTGTTAGCTTTATTTAATTCTCCATCAAAGCGATAGGCTCTCGGATCAGATTCAGAACCATATTCCGCTATAGTAGAAAAATCAATACTACCTGTCAAATCAGCAATATCTTGTGATTTAGGATCTGATGGACTAAATGTTCCAATACCTATTCGACGGTCTTCAGACAAGAAGATTCGTTCTACTAGTACATCTTCTATTCGACCACCATATTCCTGCTCTAATCGCATTAAGTTTAGGGGAGAAAGATTACCTTCTATTCTAATCCCATACTCCTTGAAGAATTCTTCACGAAGGTGCTGAGGAATCAAATGAAGTGGATCCTCGTGCATTGGACATCCTTTTATTGCATATATTGCACCCTTATCTGATCTAGAATACTGTTCTAATCCTCTTTTGAGAATTGAAACAAGAGTTGACTTTCCTCCACTTACAGGACCCATAAGTAATAGTATTCGTTTTCTTACATCCAACCTTTTAGCTGCGGGGTGAAAATATTCCTCAACTAATCGTTCTAATGGTTCCTCGAGTCCATACATTTGTTTACTAAAGAAAGAAAACACTTTTTTTCCATTAACCTCATCAATTCCAGCATCTTTTACCATATTATATACTCTGGAATGAGCAGACTGTGCTACATTAGGGCGTTCTTTTACAATTTCTAAGTATTCAGCGAAGGTACCTTCCCATTTTAAACGATTCTCTTCTTCACGGTGTTCTTCAATCCTTCTTAAAATATCCATAAGGACCCCCTTCAGGCAAATTCGGCTAAAGCCAAAGATTAATACAATCTATGCTGTTCCGTCCACTATCATTCTAATTATTCGCCATTACTAAATACTTGATTTCTTATTATCCGGTTTAATTTTGAAAACATTGGTTTGAGATAACTCTTTAATAACAAGACTCAACCTTTATAGAATAGTTTAACTAATTTCCAAGTTGCTCACTTCGCACTGAAATAGTCCTTTTATTGTTTTCCTTTTTAAAAGTTGTTCAAAAAATATGTCCCACTACCATTCACATACATTAAGAATTCAGTTATAATAAAAGTATCTTTTAGGAAAGATAAGCTCTAAAGGAGGGCATTTTTCATGGGTTTAATTTTAATTTTAGGCGTCAGTGCCGCATTTTTAACTGCTATTTTCTCGGCTGGTTATAACTCAAAACCGGGTATTAAAAAATAAGAAAGTAAAAAAACCGACCAATTATTATGGTCGGTTTTTTTACTATTTTAATCCCGGATGATTTTGTTGTCTTAACGCCTCGTATATGAGAATGGCTGCAGTATTTGATAAATTTAACGAGCGAATATTATTATTCATTGGTATACGCAAACAACGTTCTTTGTTATTCTCTATAAGATCTTTAGGTAATCCTGTTGTTTCTTTTCCGAAAACGAAGAAGTAATCCTTAATGACATCACTGTAATCAAATGATGTATATGGATGAATCCCGAATTTGGTTAGAAAGTAGAACTCTCCGTCCTTATATTTATCAAATAACTCTTCGAGCGAGTCATAATAAAATATAGTAACAAACTGCCAATAATCTAGACCTGCACGTTTAAGCATTTTATCATCTGTTGAAAATCCTAATGGCCGAATTAAGTGTAGTGTTGTATTCGTTCCAGCACAGCTTCTTGCAATATTACCTGTATTCGCAGGGATTTCTGGTTGATACATAACGACATGTATTCCCATTGATTATTCACCTCATTAAACATTTACTACGGGTCATTATATCATAATTAAGATTAGTCAAACAAAAAAGACATAGGTCCTTGCTAAGATTGATCATCAACAATATGAAAAAATTTATATTTTATGTTTGGAGTATAAGCAGTCGAATCCTCATATGACCAATATCTCATTCTACTATTGGATGAATGAGCATTTACAAGGGGCATATCATTTGCATCTTTAGCAACTATTAGCGTAGTGTGATCATATCTTCCATCACCTTGAAAATCATAACATATCACATCACCAAACATGAGTTCCTTAACATTACTCTTTTCTACAGAACGGAGTCCGGTTTTTGTACTTCCTAAATACCACCTAAATGCATGTGCAACAGACCAACTATAACTCCAAGAGTTGTCTGTCATCCACCATCCCTTGTTCCGGTTAGGGTATCCTACCATTCTAGCACCACCAGCATGCAAACATTGAGACACAAAATTCGTACAGTCTACTTCAAACTTTTTATATTTAGGATTATAGGCATCCCACCATTGTTCTGCATATCTTATTGCTGCTCTTCTATCGTATTCAAATACTGTTCTATCTGAAGGGAAGGAATCATTTAATTGATTTTGAAAATCCTCTGTTTCCTCATTTATTTGTGATATATAGATATCACTGACAATTTGTCCCGCTTGTATAATAGCCATTCTTTCCTCTTCATATTCTTCAATAAATAACTGATCTTTTTGCTTTAACAAGTCTTTAAATTGAACAATATAGGAAACATGAACACTTTCTGGATTTTCATTTATGGTAGATATTCTGCAAGTAGCATTACTTTTTATTACTATGGCTTGTCTATTTTCTAATAACTTTTTTCTCTGTTGGAATTCTTTTGACACCGAATTTAGCTGTTGACCTACATTGAATCTGGCTCTTTCAGAAATTGAGTCTTGTAAAATATTCTTTATATTCATCCCCCGTAAGACCCCCTTGTACATTAGATATTCTCTAAAGGGTATGAGAAGAAGAGAAAAAAGATGAATATATTACTTTTCTAGTAAGTGTAAACCCTTTTCAATCTCTGATAGAACTTCAGGATCTTTCTCTCGACTTTTGGCTTCTATTAAAATATCTCGACTTTCTTTTTCACCAATTTTCCCAAGTGCCCATGCAGCTGTTCCTCTTAGTACAGGTCGGCTATCTTCTATTAATACCTTACTTAATTCCGGTAGGGCAGTTTTATCTTTGAAATGCGCTAAAGCTAAAATTGCATTTCGTTGGATTGGTTTCTTTCCACGCCATGAGCCTGATAGTGGACCAAATCGTTCTTTAAAGTCTCGATTTGAAATAGTTAACAATGGTTTAAGCAAGGGTTTAACAATTTCTGGGTCTGGTTCCATCTCTTCATGAAAGTGATAATCACGACCCTTATTTATTGGACAAACAGTTTGGCATGTATCACAACCATATAGACGATTCCCTATCTTTTCTCGATATTCATCGGCAAGGAATCCTTTTGTTTGGGTTAAGAAGGCAATGCATTTATTTGAGTCTAACTGTCCTCCTTGAACAAGTGCACCAGTTGGACATGCATCAATACATTTCGTGCACGATCCACATTGATCTTCTATTGGTTGATCCGGAATAAAAGGAATTGTTGTTATCATCTCACCTAAATATACGTATGAACCAAATTCAGGAGTGATTGTTGCACAATTTTTACCACTCCAACCGATGCCAGCTCTCTCAGCAACAGCTCGGTCTGATAGCTCACCTGTATCAACCATGGATTTCGTCCTTGCTTCTGGGACTCGATCAAGTAGAAATTGTTCAAGCTTAAAAAGACGATCCCGTAGTACACGATGATAATCATGCCCCCATGAAGCACGGCAAAATATCCCGCGTCGATCCAATCTCGTACTTTTTGGAGCGTTCTTCAGCTTGGATGGATACGCTAATGCAATGGCGATAATCGATTTAGCTTGTGGCAGTAGCAGACCAGGATTTGTTCGTTTTTCAATATCCGGTTCTTCAAAACCTGATTGATACCCAAGTTCTTGTTGACGAATTAGTCTTTCCTTTAACTCAGAAAACGGTGACACACTTGTAAAACCTATTTTATCAATACCGATTTCTTTACTATATTGAATGATTTCTTCCTGAAGAGTTCGAATATCCATACCTATCACTCCTTTCTTGAATACTTTTCTTATAAATTATATAGTGAATAATAACATATCTTATTTATCTTAACTAGAAGGAGGCTATTACCATGCATATAAGAATTAATGAGATAATCTTTGAGAAACTACCGACTTTTAAAATTGGTATGATTACATATGAAGACATAACTGTAAGCGCCGCTCCCCAAATGCTAAGAGGTAGACTCCAATTGTACCAGGAATCTATGGCTATTGATTTGGATTCAAAGGGTCTAACTGATTATCAAGGAGTTCGTGAGTGGAGGAATGTGTTTAAAGTACTAGGAGTGGACCCTAGTAAATATAGACCTTCCCATGAAGCAATGATCAGAAGGATTGCAAAAAGGCAGTTTCTAGATTCCATCCATTCTGCAGCCGATATTAATAACTTCTTTTCCATTCAATATGAAATTCCAATTGGAATTTATGATCTATGTAAAATCAAAGGTGATATCGAAATAAGAATGGGAAGTGATGAGGAATCCTATGATGCATTAAATAATCGTATTATTTCCGCAACTGGGAAAATTGTAAGTTCAGACACAACTGGTGTTTTTGGAAGTCCTTTTGTGGATTCCAAACGGACTGTTGTTACAGAAGAAACAAAGTCAGCACTCCAAATTGTCTATTTGAAGCCCTCCATGTCTACAGAAGAAGGGAAAAATTTACTTCAATCTATGAGTAAGATGTTTAACCAAGTCAATGGAGGTAGTGCAACCTTCTCAATTATTCAAAAATAAAAAGCTAGTTTCTTACAGGAGAGGATTGATTCTACCTTTTTTTGGTTCTGTTAAGGTTCCTTGTTTTTTTAAAAAGATTGTTAATTGAAATGGAAGATGCGAGACTCTCGAATGCTTGCGCAGAGCTATAGAGGAATAACAGTTTCTTGTATATGATGATATTGTGATATTTTGTAACATACGTCCCGATTTCAGAAAGCATACTCTAGGAAGCTGTTCAATCGGTTCGCTAGAGTATTCATGGAAGCCTATTCGGTCGTGCTACCGCATTTTCTTCGTGCGGTGAGAATTCAAGGAAGTATAGTCAATGTCCTCGTGGACAGTGGGACAGCGGAGACACCGAAGGCGGAACATCCTGAAGTAACAACCAACATACTAGGTTATTAGTGTGGAAATAGTCAAAAAGCAACAAAGTATCCGAGAACAGCCATTAAAAAATATAATATAAGGGAAATATTTTATGAATATTGGATAATATAAAAAAACGCAATGACTCGTTTTCTATGAAACGAACCACTGCGTTGTAAACATTTTTGGAGCGGGTGATGAGAATCGAACTCACGACATCAGCTTGGAAGGCTGAGGTTTTACCATTAAACTACACCCGCAATTTATCGAATTTTGTCGAATTAGGAACTTCTATATCATACACATTATAAAGGACAAGGTCAACACTTTTACAAATAAATAATGATATTATAATAGAATTAGATTATTTAATAATATATGATCACTCTAAATCATTAAAATAAATAACGCACTAGCCTTACAATAATAGAAAAGCACTTAGACAACTCTAAGTGCTTTCACTTTATTTCTTCAATCACCTTGAATAGATAATTAAACCCACCACATATCTCCAGGCTGTTCCTCTATTAAAACCGCCTTCAAGTTTTTTACAGCTCTATTAAAGCCCTCATCTATCGACATAATTGGATCTTCATGTTCAATACTAACAACATGATCATAACCATAAGTTCGTAGAGCACTCATCATGTTCGACCAATCCTCAAGACTATGACCACATCCAACTGAGCGGAATGACCATGCTCTAGTTTGGACATTTCCATATGGCTGCATATCTGTTAGTCCATACATATTTACATTATCTTGATCAATAGAAGTATCCTTAGCATGGAAGTGATGAATAGCTCCAGCTTTTCCTAGTATTTTTATGGCTGCTACTGGATCAATACCTTGCCACCATAAATGACTCGGGTCCAGGTTGGCACCTATTGCATCACATGTCTCTTCCCTTAATTTTAATAAAGTGTAGGGAGTATGTACTAAAAAACCACCGTGAAGCTCTAGGCCGATCTTGACATTGTGATTTTTTGCGAGTTGGCCAATCTCCTTCCAATATGGAATCAGTTTTTCCTCCCATTGCCATTTAAGAATATCTCCAAATTCATTGGGCCAAGGTGCTACTGGCCAATTTGGATGCTTTGCACCTTCATGATCACCAGCTGTTCCTGAGAAGCAGTTCACAACAGGAACATTCAACAGACTTGCTAATTTAATTGTCTTCACCAACACTTGGTGTGACTCTTCTGAAAAAGCTTCGTCCGGTGAAATGGGGTTACCATGACAACTAAATGCGCTTATCACTAGATTTCTTGACGTTATCTTCTTCAGGTAGTTGTTTCTCTTTTCTTCACTTTCTAATAATTCGTCTAGGTTACAGTGGGCATTTCCAGGATATCCCCCAGTACCTATTTCAACAGCATTCAGACCTGATGAAGCCACATAATCAAGCATTTCTTCTAGGTTTTTATGTGAAAATAAAACTGTGAATACACCTAATTTCATCCTTACAGCCCCTTATTTGAAATTTATACTCTGTCCTGTTTCACTACTTTTATATATAGCATCTATAATTTTAGATACTTGAAGTGCTTCCGATGGTTTGACCACTAATTCTTCTAACCCTAAGCAACTATTAATGAAATTCTGAGCTTGAGGTAATCCAGGGTCTTCTTCTCCTGGCAAATAATTCGCTTCACTATTCAATAGCATTCCATGTTTCGATTGGTTTATCTGGAATGGAAACAGATCAATTCCACCTGTTTCTCCTGAAATACTTACACTTTCTTCATCACTCTTTATATTTGCTGACCATGAAGTCTCAAATAACATCGAGGCCCCATTTGCGAATTTGATATAAGCTGTAACATGGTCATCTACATCAAATGTTTCATGATTGAAGGTTCCCCAAGTGTTTACTTGGTTTGGCATTTTACTAAGTTGATTATAAGTCGTTCCCGTAACCTCAACCACTTCTGGATTTCCTAATAGCCAAAGTGATAGATCTAAGAAGTGACAACCGTAATCAATTAAGCTTCCACCACCTTGTAGTTCCTTATTAGTAAATACGCCCCAGCCTGGTACCTTTCTTCTTCTTAGTGCTTTTGCTCTAGCCACAATTGGCTCACCTATTTCATTTTCTACAATAACGCGCTTAGCTGCCTGTGATTCCTTCATAAACCGATAATGATAAGCAATAGACAGTACCTTTCCAGATTTATCTGCAGCTTCTATCATAGCTTGACATTCATCAGTAGTCATCGCCATTGGCTTTTCACACAGAACATGTACCCCAGCTTCAAGTGCAGCAATTGTAATCTCAGCATGAAATTTATTTGGTGTACAAATTGTCACTGCATCAACCTCCTGCAACATATCGCGAAAATCCGAATATACCTTTGATATATTTAATTGCTGGGAAACACTTCTAGCTACTTCTTCATTAACATCACTTATTGCTTCGATTGAAACTTGCTCGGAGAGTTTTAAAAACGTCGGAATATGTCGACCTTGTGCAATTCCACCTACCCCAATTAGTCCCATTTTTAGTTTTTTCATCCTTACACCTCTATTAAAATTTTACGATTCGTTTTGTCTCATTTGACTCAAGCGCTGATAAAACAACCTGAAGAGATTTCAATCCTTCTTCTCCAGTAACTGGTGGTTCTGTATTATGTAAGATTGAACTCACAAATTGATCAATTACTTTGGAATTCTTTTGCCCGTCTGATTCATTCGTCTGAATGCCACCGAGTTCGTATTTAACAACTTCTCCGTTTTTGTACTGAATAATTAATGAATGAGTAGGATCGTCTTCAAGACGTAAAATTGCTTTTTCACCGTAAATTATCGTTGAGTTATCTTCCTTAGAAACATATGACCAGCTCGCTGCTAAAGTTCCGATAATACCACTTTCTGTCTTTAAGACACATACCGCACTATCGTCAACATCCGTATTTTCCTTAGCACTTGTTTCAACAAATGCACCAACCTCTACAAATTCTTCCCCTAGAATGTAGCGAAGTAAATCTGTTTTGTGCACACCAAGGTCACCCATTGCTCCAATAAATGCCTCTTCCTTTTTGAAAAACCAACTATCCTTTCCATCTGCGCTCCAACCCTCAGGACCACCATGTCCAAAAGCGGTGCGAAAGCTATAAATTTTTCCAACTTCACCGCTTGTAATAAGTTGTCTCGCCTTTTGATGGGAGGGAACAAATCTCTGATTGTGTGCAATCATTAGCTTTTTAATATTGATTTGTGCTGCTGCAATCATCGCTTCCGCTTCATCACTTGAAGTAGCCATCGGCTTTTCGCATAGAACATGTTTACCCGCATTTAAGGCCGCAATCGAAATTGGAGCATGTAAATAATTTGGAGTACATACACTAACTGCATCTATATTTGAATTTGATAATAATTCTTCATAACTTGTATATGCTTTTGCTTGATACGTATTAGCAAATTCATCTGCTCTTTCAGGCACAATATCACATACAGCCACAATCTCTACATGTTTATTTTGAAAATATTCTGGAAAGTGACGATGTTTTGCAATACTTCCGCAACCAATAATTCCTACTTTAATTTTTTCCATTATTATAGTTCCTCCTATTTATCCCCTAGTTTTTCGCCTTAATTTCTTCAAGTGGTTTCGCGTTTCCATATACTGGTCTTTCTCTTAAAGTTGGTTTTGCCCAATTTACTGCATTGATAATAACCCGCTGAATATCCTTATTGAAGTAAGTAGGGTATGTTTCATGCCCAGGTCTAAAATAAAAAATCTTCCCATTCCCTCTTGTATAGGTACATCCACTTCTAAACACTTCCCCGCCCTCAAACCAGCTTATCATGACAAGTTCCGATGGTGATGGAATATCAAAGTGCTCTCCATACATCTCTTCTTTTTCTAACTCTATGTATTCCCCTAGTCCTTCTGTAATCGGATGACTAGGATCCACTATCCAAATTCTTTCCTTTTCATCAGCCTCGCGCCACTTTAAATCACAAGAGGTTCCCATAAGTGTTTTGAAAATTTTAGAGAAATGCGCTGAATGAAGTACAATCAATCCCATTCCATCAAGTACCCTCTGTTTCACTTTATTAACAATCTCATCACTAACCTCGTCATGAGCAAGATGTCCCCACCATACTAGTACATCTGTGCCTTCTAAAACCTGATTCGATAAGCCATGTTCAGGCTCGTCTAATGTAGCTGTTCTTACATCAAATTGTTCTTCTCCTAAAAAAGATGCAATGGCTCCATGTATTCCCTCTGGGTAAATTTCTCTTACCAAAGGGTTTTTTTGTTCATGTCGATTTTCATTCCAAACTGTAACATTAATCATAAAATTTTCCTCCTATTATTTACTATCTATTGTTTTGAAGTACTAATGTTCTATATTCATTTGGTGATTGACCTGTTATCTTTTTAAATACTTTACTAAAATACTTCTCATTTTGATACCCTACTAAATAAGAGATATCATAAATTTTCAAGTGTGGATTTTCCAATAAATCCTTAGCCTGATCTATTCGAATTTTTGCTAGATAATCCGTAATTGTTTCATCAAACTCTTGCTTGAACTTCCTAGAAATATATTCTCTACTTAAGAAAAAACGTTCAGCTATATCTTGTAAATTAATTTCTTTATTATAATTTTTCCTCAAGTATTCTTCAATTTTCTGCATATTATTTTTTTCTTTTTGATATTTTATTTCTGATAAGATTGATAGTAAATCATAAAATTCAGTTCTCTTTTCCTCCTTAAATTTTTGATAGGAGAAAGTCCCATCATCCTCCCAGAAATTAATTCTCTGATTTATTTGATATGAACTAGGAATTTCATATTCCTTTAACCAATTTTCTCTAATAAAATTATATTGATTTGTCCATATTTCAAGTTGTGCAAGTGTTAAACAATTTTTATTAACCTCAAATTCGTTGTAAATCCCCGCCAAAATTCTATCAATTTGCTCGAAACTACCACTCTGAACAGCCCATTTTATCTCCTCTGAATAATCAAGAAGAAATAATAAAGGTTGTGTGCATACATCCTTTTCGGTAACGATATAATTTTTTTGGACTAGGTTGTGGTTCATAAGTACTTGCTGAGCAGATTCATATGATTGTGATAAAATTTCAGATTGTTTTCCTACTGCAATCCTGCATTTAACCCTAGTAAATTGAAATATTAAGGACCAAATTTCATCCATAAGCACTGGTTCAGCACTTTGGTTCCAAAACAATAATACAATTTCTCTTTCTTTGTTTATATTTCTGAATGAAATCCCATTTTTCTTTTTTCTAAGTAGTTCGTTACAAATATTACTTACTGTAAAAAAGGCTAGATCAATATCCCCTTGAAACTGATTGATAATCCTCTTATTAATTGTGATAACTGCAACTGTGCTTTTTTCAGTCTTGATATTAACTCTAAATTCTTTACTAATTCTCTCAACTATTACATCTGGAAAATGCGTATTTGTGAGAATCCCTGAAAACAACCGATCCCAATACAATGGCTTTACTTCATTTAATACTTTATTTTCCTCAACAACAGCTTTCCTTAAATATTCTTGCTCCTTCAATTCCTTTACTGCTTTTTCTAATGTCTCATTTAATATATCTGGATCAATTGGCTTAAGTATATAATCGAAACTTTTATATTGGATAGCATTTCTCATATATTCAAAATTATCATACCCACTGATGACTATAGTTTTCGTTGTTAAATTAGCTGAATAAATCCATTTTAGTAAACTAATTCCATCCCTTTTTGGCATATTCATATCTGTAAAGATAATATCTGGTTGATGCTCTTTAATAAGTCGAATAGCTTCTTCTCCATCTTCTGCCTCAATTATTGTTTCAATGCCAAATTTATCCCATTCAGCTAAAAATAGAAGACCCTCACGAACATGCTTCTCATCGTCAATGATGATTGCTTTCATTTGACTCACCTCCTATACTCATTGGAAGTTTCATTTCTACCAAAAATCCACCTTCTATATTTTTAATCTGTAAAGAAGCTAGTTCACCATAATATAGTTTTAAGCGAACATATACATTCTTTAACCCAATGTTCGTGTCAATACCATCTCGCATGCTCTTTTCATCTTCTAAGTGATCCAGTATCTCTTTCAATCGATCAACTGTAACTCCTACACCATTATCACGAATAATAATAGATAAATGATTTCCCTCGCTCTTACACTCAACCATAATCTCACCTACACCGTCACGAATACCAAATCCATGTTTGAAGTAATTTTCTATAATAGGTTGCAAAATCATTTTAGGGACAATCACATTCTGAACAATCTCATCAACTTCAATTGAATACTCTAAATTTTCACCAAATCTTTCCTTTTGTAATAATAGAAAAGCCCTAGTATAATTAATTTCCTTTATTAATGGCACCATATCCTCATTCATATTCATACCATATCTCATTATTTTTGATAGTTGTGTTACTAGTGTGTACATTTGTGGGACCTTGTTCTTTAATGCTACTGTACCGATAGATTGTAATGCATTATACAAAAAGTGGGGATTAATTTGTGATTGGAGAACTTTTATCTGATTTGTTTTATTCTCCAACTCTAGCTTATACTCTCTATTAATAAGAATATTAATCCTTTCGATCATTTTCTTGAACCGATAACCTAATACTCCTATTTCATCATTTCCTAATGAATCAAATTGAACCTTCATATTACCTTCTTCAACCTGCTGAATATTCTGCAAAAGTATGCGGATGGGCGAGGTTATTTTAAATGTAACAAAGGTCGTTGCCAAAATAATAAGCATTAAACCAATAATTCCGAACAAAAAATTGATTTTCGTTATATTTATGGCACTTTCGTAAAGAGTTGTATATGGAACTCTCTTTACCAAAATCCAACCTCCTGCTGATTCACTAATTTGATTGTAAATCATAACTCCATCGAAAGAATCTTCATTCCATTCAATTGTTCCACTATTAGAATTTGATGTGATCAGCCTCTGAATCCATACCTTCATATTCTCATTATCAGTAACTCTGGAATTCGAACTATAAATTACTTCTCCTTCTGGGCTTAATAGAAAAAACTCTTCGGTTGATCGGTCGTAAAGATTATTGCTCAACTCAATAATTTTTTCAGGGGATACCTCTAACGATATGTATGCAAGGACTTCAGTTGACGGAATATTTGTCAATGATCGATGAATAGCAAAAACATTTCTAGGTTTCGCCTCATCTTTCTCACTTCTTACTAGCATTGGCTCAATGTATATATTAAAGGGACTATTTCTAGCTTTTATTAAGTATTCTTTTTCAGAGTACTCATTACTCTTAGTAAAAACAACTGTAGAACGTTTTGAAGCAGTAATTAATCTTCTGTCTTCAACAATAGAAATATGAACACGATCTATATTCTCTTCAGCATATAAAATAGTTTGCAACACATTCTTTACGATCCCCAGAGTTTGGTAGTCATCTTCTTGATTGGGATATCTTAAATAATTCATGAAGTTCGGATTATTGTAAAGAGATAGTGTTAAACCATTAAGTTCTTTTATGTATGACTCTAAATTAACCTTCCCTTGGTATAAAAGATTTGTATTTTCTTGTACTACCCTATTTTCTATAGCTTCCTTCGTATGAATATATGTAATGATCATAGATGTGCCATAAGGTAAAATAGTAGCCAGGAATAATAGGATGATCAGTTTATTTCTAATACTCTTTTTTAGCATCTATCTACCTCCATTGCACGATATCTCTTTTATCATTGTCTCTGTTATATTTTTTTTGATTTCAACTGCTGGATATTCGCTTTCCGAACGGTGGGCAGAGTATCACAACCTCGACTTCAATTAACTTCTTGTAAAAGCAACAGGGAGCTTTTACAGAGCTTTACCTTTAGTAAGTATAAAGCAGAAAGCACGTCTTGGGATAGACATGCTTTCTGATTTTTATTAGAATGATGTTTTACTTTAAGTTATCCCATGTTGCTTGGAATTTTTCTAAAACTGTATCAAAATCAATCTTTCCAGTTGCATACTCTTGGATTGTTGCTGCAAACTCTTTGTTTGCTCCATCTGGCCATCTGAACCATGTCCATGGGATTGTCTTTTCATCCTTAGAGAACTCAAGAATTGATTGTCCTAATGCACCTAAACCACTTGGCTCGATATTGTCAAATGCAGGAATAAATGCAAATTCTTCAGTAATGTAACGCTTTCCTGTTTCAGAAGATACCATCCAATCTAGGAATAGCTTAGCTTCTTCTAAATGTTTAGAGTTCTTGTTTAATACCCAGTTATTTGGAACTCCAACAGGTAGTCTGTTTGATTCAGCTTCATCATTTATTGATATTGGAAGGAAGCCCATGTTCATGTCAGGATTGATTTCATAAATCATGTTTTCAGTCCAGTTACCTTGTTGAAGCATTGCTGCTTGACCTGAAGCGAATAAAGTTACTTGTGTATTGTAATCAGTTGTTAAAGGATTATCATTACCAAATTTAATCTCTGTATCAAGCACTTCTTTAAATTGCTTGAATTTCTCATCACCAACAATTTTCTCAGATCCGTCATATAAACCTTGGATATAAGCAATTGGATCTTCATGTTGCGCAAATGGAATATTTAATAAATGTTGTCCAATAACCCACCACTCACCATAACCAGCTGAGAAAGCAGTAATTCCTTTTGCTTCAAGTTTAGCAGCTGCATCCTTTAATTCAGTGATTGTTGCAGGTGCTTTTGTGATTCCAGCTTGCTCAAATAAATCTTTGTTATAAATAAAACCGTAGCCTTCTAAGTTTACTGGCATACCATATAGTTTGCCATCAGTATCAGTCATTGGAACTTTACCGATTGGCAAAACATGCTTTGCCCATGGCTCAGCAGAAAGATCAGCTAAATGCTCTTTCCAAAGCTCTAGTTCTTTAAAACCACCGTTATTGAAAATGTCAGGCTTTTCACCAGAAGCAAATTTAGCCTTTAGTGCTGCACCATAGTCCGCACCGCCCCCAACAGTTTCAAGCTTAATTTTAATATTAGGATTTTCTTTTTCAAACTCATTAATCATAGCTTGTAGAGGCTCTGCAATTTCAACCTTAAATTGGAAAAAATTAAGT
>JBFILZ010000056.1:0-15725 GCA_041611945.1 Bacillus sp. (in: firmicutes) | reverse complement strand
TTTGCACCATGAGGTATGAAAATAAGCAATATATTTCTTTAGCAGTGATCGAAGTGGAAGAACGCGAGACTCCTCGAAAATACTCCCGCATTTCCTTCGTGCGGTGAGAACTCATTGAAGCCTATTCAAAGTCCTGTGGGAGTAGCGGGACAGGTGAGACCTGAAGGCGCTATCGCCGAGGGGCTCACCGCCCGCCCCACGGAAAGCGAGTGTTCTGGAACGAAGATCCCCTTATTTTCAGGGTAGCTGATTTTTATATACCAACTTAATAACTTAAATGTAGAGAGAATTGTTTATAAAGTCAACGGATGGTTTTTTTCAGAATATTAAGACATAGATGTTAAAAGACCACTACACTACATTAGGTATATGTATCAGATCATTAATGATAAAGTTAGATAGTATCATAAATAAACATATTTTGGATAAAGTATTAAATGGCAATAAAAACATTTTATAGGACTTTCGAACTATTTATTGTAATGAAAACGTAAAGATAGTAGGTTTTTTGTAAAAGGTGTAAAAAAACTATATGCAAAATAGTTAGAAAACTTGTATAATGGATTTTGTAGATGAAAAACATCTATTCGGGAATAAAAAATTCAATTTTTAGGGGAGGTTACCTATCCATGAGAAATTCTAAATGGATGATGTTACTAGTACTATCGTTAGTACTAAGTTTATTCCTTGCGGCATGTGGCGCAAAAAAGGAAGAAACAAAAGGAACTGATGAAAAGAAGCCAGAAGAAAAACCAGTAGTAGAAGTTAAAGCTGAACCACAAGTATTGAATATTCTTGATGGAGCTGAAATCCCTACAATGGATTCTGTTCAAGGTACAGATGCAGTTGCATTCCAAGTAATGTCTGAGGTTTTCGAAGGACTTTACAGACTTGGTGAAAACATGCAACCAGTTGCAGGAGTTGCAATTGACCACACAATGAGCGATGACGGTTTAGTTTACACTTTCAACCTTCGTGACACAAATTGGTCAAATGGTACACCAGTAACTGCTGATGATTTCGTTTACGCTTGGCAAAGTGCAGTTGATCCTGCAAATGCTTCTCAATATTCATTTATTTTAGGTGATGTTAAGAATGCAACTAAGATCACTGCTGGAGAAATTACTGACTTAAATGAATTAGGAGTTAAGGCTCTTGATGCTAAAACATTAGAAGTAACTCTTGAAAAGCCAACACCTTATTTCCTAGCATTAACTACATTTGCTACATTCTTACCACAAAATAAAGAATTCCGTGAGTCTCAAGGTGAGAACTACGGACTTGAAGTTGAAAACTTAATCTACAATGGTCCATTTACATTATCATCATGGGAGCATGAAGTAGGTTGGACATATTCTAAGAATCCTGACTATTGGGATGCTGAAAATGTAAAATTAGAAACAATCAATGTTAAAGTTGTTAAAGACCCAGCAACTGCTGTAGGTTTATATGAAACAGGTGCAATTGACCGTGTTGGATTATCAGCTGAATTCGTAGACAAATACAAGTCTGATCCAAACTTCAAGACTTTTGGAGAGCCGGTATTATTCTACTTCAAGTTCATGCAAAAAGAAGGTCCTTTAGCTAACGTTGATGTTCGTAAAGCAATTTCTATGGCTATCGATAAGCAAGGATTAACAGATGTAATTTTAAACAACGGATCTATTCCAGCGTACTTCTTAGTTCCTAAGGATTTCGTTACACACCCAACAACTGGAGAAGATTTCCGTGCTAAAAATGGAGATTTCAATACACCAGATGTTGCAAAAGCACAAGAACATTGGGCTAAGGCTTTAGAAGCTCTTGGAACAGATAAAGTAGAACTTGAAATATTAGGTGGAGACAGTGAAACTGCTGTTAAGATGCAAGAATATTTCAAAAATCAATTAGAAACAAATCTTGTTGGTTTAACAATTTCATTAAAGAGCGTACCTTTCAAGCAACGTTTAGAACTTGATGAAAAAATGGAATACCAAATCCAATTTGCTGGTTGGGGTCCTGATTATCAAGACGCTATGACATTCGCTGATCTTTGGGTAACTGATGGCGGACACAACGCTAGTGGATATTCAAACGCAAAGTATGACAAGTTGATTACAGATGCAAAAACTACACTTGCTGGTGACTTAGATGCTCGTTTTGAAGCTATGCAAGAAGCTGAGAGAATCCTTCTTGAAGAAGATGCAGGAATCGGTCCTCTTTACCAACGTGGTTCTGCTCAATTACAACAACCATATGTAAAGGGTGTATTAACAAACTCTTTCGGTCCTGATTATAGCTATAAGTGGGCTTATATCGAAGGAAAACAAAAATAAATTAAAGCAACAAAAGTAAATAAAGTAACAAAATTAATTTAAGGTTAGGAGAGAGTATGTTGTGATCATACTCTCTTTTCCCTTGTCTGAGAATTGTCGCATATTGGTGAATATTATAAATTCAATACCAAGACATGACAGTAATACTTAGGAGGTGCACATAATGACGAAATATTTATTGCAACGTGTTGTCTACATGATTATTACATTATTTATTATTGCCTCTGCTACTTTCTTCCTAATGAAGCTTATGCCAGGAACACCTCTAACGTTGGAAGAAAAACTTACACCCGAGCAAAGAATTATAGTATTGGAAAAATACGGGTTAAATGATCCAGTCCCTGTTCAATATGTGAAGTATATTGTGAATTTGACTAAAGGTGATTTAGGAATTTCATTCCAATATAATAATCGTAATGTGACTGATTTAATTTTAAGTCGAATTGGACCTTCAGCAACTTTAGGTTTTCAATCATTAGTCATTGGTACATTTTTAGGGATATTATTGGGTATATTGGCAGCAACTAACCAAAATAATCCTCTAGATTATGGATCAACAATTTTAGCGGTTATTGGTAAAGCCGTTCCGTCCTTTGTATTTGCAGGACTATTACAATATGTAGTTGCTGTTAAACTTCAGTGGTTCCCTGTAGCCTTTTGGGATGGACCGAAGTACACAGTATTACCTACTATTGCATTGATGATCTTCCCAATGGCAGCTGCTGCACGTTTCATAAGAACTGAAATGATAGAAGTGCTTCATTCTGACTTCATTTTGATGGCAAGAGCAAAGGGGATCGGTCGTGGGACTGTGGTTTTCAAGCATGCTTTGCGAAATTCTTTAATTCCATTAGTAACTGTTCTTGGTCCAATGGCTGTTGGATTAATGACTGGTACTCTTGTAATTGAGAGAATTTTCTCTATTCCTGGCCTTGGTGAACAATTCGTTCGATCGATTAGCACGAATGACTTTCCTATGATCATGGGTACGACACTTTTCTTTGCTACATTATTTATTTTCATCGTATTTGTGGTTGATTTATTATATGGAGTAATTGATCCGCGAATTCGATTGGCTGGGGGTAAGAGCTAATGAATGAACATCAAAATATATCTAAAGAATTATTTAAACCAGCTCCTATTGACCTTGAGAAAACTGAAAAAATTGAAAAACCCAGTTTAACTTATTGGCAGGATGCATGGAGACGACTACGTAAAAATAAAGCAGCAATTGTTGGTATTATTTTACTAGCTCTAGTCATTTTCTTCTCTATTTTTGGCCCTTTGATGAATGAATGGAATATGGATGATCAAAGCTTGTCAAGAGCTAAGATGCCACCTAAAATTCCGGTTCTTGAACATATTGGCTTTTTAAATTTAGATGGAATTGATAGTATGGACGTTGACGTCTATGAGAAAAAAGGGATTGAGACTAATTTTTGGTTTGGTACTGATGGTCTTGGTCGTGACCTTTGGACTCGTACATGGGAAGGAACAAGAGTTTCTTTATATATTGCCTTGGTTGCAGCTGCGATTGATATGATTGTTGGGGTTGCATATGGAGGTATATCAGCTTATTATGGTGGACGAGTTGATAACATTATGCAAAGAATTGTAGAAGTATTAGTTGGAATACCAAATTTAATCATTGTCATCCTAATGATTCTTGTTTTAGAACCTGGATTAACTTCAATTATAATTGCATTAACAATTACTGGTTGGATAGGAATGTCAAGGATTGTTCGTGGTCAAGTTCTGAAACTAAAGGGGTTAGAGTTTGTTTTAGCTTCAAAAACCTTAGGTTCTACTGACTCTAGAATCATAACAAAGCATTTAATACCTAACGTAATGGGTATCATTATAATAAATACAATGTTTACAATACCATCTGCTATATTCTTTGAGGCGTTCTTAAGCTTTATTGGTTTAGGTCTACAAGCTCCTCTTGCTTCATTAGGTGTATTAATTGAGGATGGTTACAAATCTTTACAAATATATCCACATATTTTGTTATTCCCGGCTTTGGTTATCAGTATTTTAATGATTTCATTTAACCTAGTAGCAGACGGATTACGTGACGCGTTAGATCCGCAAATGCGCGACTAAAAAAGGTAGGTGTAAGATAATGACAGAGAAGATATTAGAAGTAAAGGACTTACACATTACTTTTGACACGTATGCAGGGGAAGTACAAGCAGTACGTGGTGTAAGCTTTGATTTATTAAAAGGGGAATCATTAGCAATTGTTGGAGAGTCTGGATCAGGTAAATCAGTAACTGCAAAATCTATCATGAAACTTATTCCTTCTCCACCAGGTAATTATAAATCTGGTCAAATTATTTTTGACGGACAAGACTTAGTTAAAATGTCAGATAGGCAAATGCAAAACCTTCGTGGCTCTGAAATTTCGATGATCTTCCAAGACCCTATGACATCATTGAACCCAACAATGAAAGTTGGAGCTCAAATCATGGAAGGGATTTTAAAGCATCAGAAAATAAGCCGTCCTGCTGCAAAGGAGAGAGCTCTTGAGCTTTTACGTTTAGTTGGTATTCCACAAGCTGAAGTTCGTTTAAATCAATATCCTCACCAGTTTTCTGGAGGAATGAGACAGCGTGTAGTCATAGCAATTGCTCTTGCTTGTAATCCAAAGATTCTAATCGCTGATGAACCAACTACTGCGTTGGATGTAACTATTCAAGCACAAATTCTTGAATTAATGAAAGACTTACAGAAGAAGACCAATACTTCAATTATTTTTATTACTCATGATCTTGGTGTTGTGGCAAATATGGCTGACCGTGTAGCCGTAATGTATGGCGGTAAAATAGTCGAGATAGGATTGGCTGAAGAAATCTTTTATAATCCTCAGCATCCATATACATGGGGTCTGTTAAGCTCAATGCCAAGTTTAGAATCAGGAGATAATGAGCTATATGCCATTCCTGGATCACCTCCTGATTTACTTGCTCCACCAAAAGGTGATGCATTTGCTCCGCGAAATGAATATGCAATGCAAATAGATTTAGAGCAGCAACCACCTTTATTTAAGGTGTCTGAAACTCATTATGCAGCAACTTGGTTACTTCATCCTGATGCACCTAAGGTAGAACCACCTGCTATTGTCAAAAAGATGAGAGAAGCTAGATCTAATGCTGTTGTTAAACCAGCTGTCGCTGTGAAAGAAGGTGCAGATAATGAGTAAGGATAAATTACTTGAAATTAATAACTTACAACAGCACTTTCGATTAAGTAAGAATAATGTATTAAAGGCTGTTGATGGAATCACCTTCGATATATATAAAGGGGAAACATTTGGACTTGTTGGAGAGTCTGGGTGCGGAAAATCCACAACAGGTAGATCGATTATTCGACTTTATGATGCAACAGGTGGCGATGTAAAATACGCCGGTGAAGATGTGCATGGAAAAAAGTCAAAAGCTGAATTGAAAAAGTTCAATCGCAAAATGCAAATGATATTTCAAGATCCTTATGCATCACTAAATCCACGTATGACGATTATGGAAATCATCGCAGAAGGAATTGATATTCATAATCTCGTAAAAAACAAGGAAGAACGTGCAGCTAGAGTACATGAACTTCTTGAAACAGTAGGGTTAAGCAAAGAGCATGCAGGTCGTTACCCTCATGAGTTTTCTGGTGGCCAAAGACAGCGTATTGGTATTGCTCGTGCATTAGCAGTAGATCCTGAATTCATTATTGCTGATGAGCCAATTTCAGCTCTTGATGTATCTATTCAAGCGCAAGTTGTAAACCTTTTGAAAAAACTTCAAAAGGAGAAAAATTTAACATATTTGTTTATTGCTCATGATTTATCAATGGTTAAATATATTAGTGATCGCATAGCAGTTATGTTCAATGGGAAAATTGTTGAGCTTGCAACTAGTGATGAATTATATGCTAATCCAATTCATCCTTATACTCAGTCATTATTATCTGCGATTCCATTACCTGATCCAGATACTGAAAAGACGAGAAAGCGAATTATGTATGATCCAGATCAACATAACTACGATGAAGAAGAGGCATCAATGCGAGAAGTTAAGCCTGGTCACTTTGTATTCTGTTCAGAGTCTGAGTTTAAGAAATATTCAAACAAATAATAAAAAATAAAAAGATAGAAGGCAATGGGTTTAAAGACCGATTTCCTTCTATCTTTTTTGATATTTATATAATAAACTTTCAAAGTATTTATGTAAGCTGACTTGCTCATCATTAGAAATGTTAATGAATTTTATTGATATTTTGGAGTTAGAACTATGAACAATTTCTCCAATTAATAAATAAGATTTTGGAGTAATTGGACGACGTAATTCCACCTGTAAAATACAATTTGAATTTAGTAAGGAATGTGAGCTAATTTGTAACCCTCCTGGACTAATATCAGTTAAAGGCACATTAATCCATTTTCCAAGCTGCATTGGGTTAAAAACTCGAACATTAATTGTAACTGAAAAACCAACTAAATTTGGTATTGAGTATCGTTTGTATTTTCGTCTAACATTTTTCTCAATGTTAGTAATTGGAGATGCAAAAACATAAATATCATTGATAAACTGTGAGACACTTAATAAGGTACCCTTGAAATAATAAGTGGACTCTTCATTATCGATAGTTACAATTATTTTTCCTTGTTTTAATTGGTTGTATTTCAAGGGGGAAATTATTTGAAATACTAATTGGTCATTCTTAATTCTTATTAATCGTGTAATATAAGTTGAATTTGAATCTATGTGATTTATCGTTGCGATTTTATCTTGTAAATATTGTGTATTTTTCAAGGTGAATCTCCTTTGTTATCAAATCATAATTATAAATTGTGGAATTAAAAATATATTTTATTTAATAATGTATTAAGATATACTTACTTTTCATATTATTTAAAAAAGAAAATTTATAAAGAATATACAGAATCTTATCCTAATTCGTCGATTTTTGACTTATAATAAAACTGACAGCTTAGATGGGAGATGAAATTATGGGGAAATCTTTATTAATAATTAAATCACTTTTATTATTTTCTTTAACGTATCATGTGTTCACCAATGTTTCATTTGCTGAAGAATCAACGAAACTTAGCGTTAATCATAGTAAAAGGTCAATTGCTCTTATTCATAAGACAATCCCTGAAAAAATTGCTCGATTTACCTTTGATTCAGGATTCGTATTTGAATATCCTGATGCAATAAGAGGTATTTATGTTACAGGTCATTCTGTGGGCGGAAGTAAATTTGATACATTAGTTAAACTTATGGATGATACCGAGTTAAATGCAATGGTTATTGATATTAAAGATGATTGGGGTAATTTAACATATATTCCAGAAGAACCGCCTCTTCTTCAAAAAATTGGAAAACCTTATATAAAAGATATTAAAGGAAAATTGGAGATATTGCAAGAACATCAAATATATCCTATTGCTAGGATTGTTGTATTTAAAGATACTGTTTGGTCAACAGAAAGGCCAGATTTATCTTTCACTAATAATGGAGAGGTGTGGAAGAATAGACGTGGTGAGTCATTTGTTAATCCATTTATAAAAGAAGTATGGGATCATAATGTTAATATTGCTATTGAAGCAGCCAAACTTGGCTTTCAGGAAATTCAATTTGATTATGTGCGATTTCCAGAAGGGTTTGAGAAACGGGATAGTTCATTGGGATATAGTATGGGTGAATACCAGAATATCGAAATGGACAATGTTCAAAAGCGTGTTCAAGCAGTAACTGACTTTGTGAAATATGCAAAGGAAAAGTTAGAGCCCTATAACGTTAAAGTCTCTGTTGATATTTTCGGTTATACTGCCACACTTCCTGAAGCACCAGGAATTGGACAAAATTTTTTGAAAATATCTGAAAATGTAGATGTAATATCTTCAATGATTTACCCGAGTCATTGGACTACATATTTCGGCATAGCAAAACCAGACTTAGAGCCATACTTATTAGTGAGTGAATATTCAAAGTTTGAAAATGAGAAACTTAAACAACTTCAAAATCCACCAATTTCCCGACCTTGGATCCAAGATTTTACTGCTTCCTATTTAGGAAAAGGTAATTATATCAGGTATGGTAAAAAAGAAGTTGAAGCACAAATTAAGGGTCTAAATGAAAATGGTATAAACGAATTTTTATTGTGGAATGCAAGGAACACTTATTCGGAAGATGTTGATTATACTCCGTTAAATTAAAAAAATCTGCATCATAGTGATGCAGACTATTTTTTAACTTTTCCACCAACTAGATTCCAGCCAGTTTGAGTCTTTGCTGATTGGTTAAAACTTTCTGGATCACCTTTTCCACCTGCAATCTTTTCGCCAATACCATTTATTAGAACTCCCATTATTGCAGTTAAACCAATTACTAAAAGTGCGACTAAACCAAAATCTAAAATGTATTCAAACAATCTTAACACCTCCATATAGGTACTTACTAAAAGGTTCTGTTACTGCTCCATTTTGTTTTTGCATTCAAACGGATTGTTTTAATCAGAAGATTAGAGACGCATGTAGGAATAACGAGGAGTTATAAATACTGCATGCGCCAGTGCGTTTCAAGAAAATGAATAGAATCATTTATCACGGATCACGTAGAGAGTCCAAGTAGAAGAAAAAACTCACACTTTCAACAGTGACTACCAAAATTAATCTATATCTCTATTGTAGTCAATGTTTAACCATTTGAAAAGAGGGGTAAGTTACTTCTATGAATAAGTCTGCGCATTTTTAAAAAGTTCATCAATATTAATACTTGGATAAGGATAATTCCTCCTTCAAGTAAATGATATTGTAAAAAAGGAGACCATCAATGAATTGGTATGAGAAGTTGAATCAATACTTTCCGATAGAAGAAATGAAATCAAAAGCACATATGGATGCACTTCTAATTGAAAGAGGTGACATTTATCATAAGGATGAAGGACAAAACCATGTGTTAATGTACGCTGAATTAGAAGATTTCATATTTATTGATTATTTATTTGTTTCGAAAGATGCTAGAGGTCAAGGACTAGGAAATAAGTTAATTGATAAATTGAAGGAAAAAAGGAAGAGAATTATTCTAGAAGTAGAACCTGTAAATTATGAAGATACAGATAGTGAAAAGAGGCTTCAATTTTACAAACGTGCTGGTTTCATACATGCAAGTTCAATAGGATATGAAAGACGGTCCTTAGCAACAAATGAAATAAATTCAATGGAGATATTATACTGGTCTCCAAATGATGAAAGTGAATCCGTTATTTATGAAGGTATGAAAAGAACTTATGAAATGATTCATACGTATAAAGACAAACAGCTATATGGAAAAGCTTATCAGGACGTAGAGGAAGTATTATCATTAGATAATGATAAAAAAGTAAATACCGATATTCTTAAAAATATTTAATAAGGGTTTCTATATATGTTCTGCTTCTTTTAAAACAATAAGCCCTTTATTGGCTTATTGTTTTTTGTTGTTATTAATAAGTTTAGGGTGTATTCGTAGTGATATCTTTTTAAGTTACAATCATTATTTATATAAATATATTGTAGCGCTAAATGGTACGTGGATGTTCATCGAACTCTAACTTAGATTAACATCAACTTATTAATAGGCCAAAGACGAAAAGTTTCTTTATGACAATAAGGTGTTTAAATATAATTTTTTTAGGGAAAAGGAGCAATAAAATGAAACCTTTTGATCCTTATTTTCGTATATAGTAGTAAGGGGTATAACTTTCAAAGCGCTAGTTATAAAAATAGCCATCAAAACGTCAAAATTAGTCAAGAAAACACTCTATTATTTTTGTGGTTTTTCGTATATAATATTAAATATAAACATTTCTTTTTAGTACTTATTTTAAAGTAGGTATGAAATTCATTATCAATCAATTAGGTGTTTACTATAAATAAAGGAGTGAAGTATTAATGGTTACATTATATACATCACCAAGTTGCACATCATGTAGAAAAGCTAAATTATGGTTGGAAGAACATGATATTGCGTATACAGAAAGAAATATAATGTCAGAACCCCTTTCAATTAAAGAGATAAAAGAAATACTACGAATGACAGAGGATGGAACTGATGAAATCATTTCAACTCGTTCGAAAATATTTCAAAAGCTAAACATAAACGTAGAAGCATTACCTTTACAACAATTATACTCACTTATCCAAGAGAATCCTGGATTATTAAGAAGACCAATTATTATTGATGAAAAGCGCCTTCAAGTAGGGTATAACGAAGATGAAATCAGAAGATTTTTACCTAGGAGAGTTCGTACCTTTCAACTAAGAGAGGCACAGCGCTTAGTTAATTAATAGTATAAAAAATTCTACAACTATTTGTTGTAGAATTTTTTTATACTTCTTGATTATTCATTTTATTAAATAGATAACCTGCTAATAATACAAGTATAACAATTAGGATAGGTAAACCAACTTGCAATCCTTGATAAGTCTCAAAGAATGTTTGAAGTCTAGATTCATGTGTAATAGTTGTGCCCGCCGTAAAAGCTAATATCCCAGATCCAACATAAATTAATGGAGTATAACGTTCCATTAAATAAAGAATGATCTTACTTCCCCAGATTATGATAGGTACAGATACGAGTAAACCAATTACCACAAGATATATATTTCCATGTGCTGCACTGGCTACGGCAATTACATTGTCAAATCCCATCACGATATCAGCAAATACAATCGTTTTAACTGCAGTACTAAGTGTAGTTCCTGCCTTAATATTCGCAGGATTATTATCATTATCTACTAAGAGTTTATACGAAATATAGATTAGTAGAAGTCCACCTATGAGTTGGAGAAATGGAATTTGGAGCAAATAGACTGCTATAATTGTTAAGATGACTCTAATAAGAATAGCGATGAACGTTCCAAGTAATATTGCTTTATTTCTTTGGGAATCAGGAAGGTTTCTACTAGCTAAAGCAATAACTATAGCATTATCTCCACCAAGAACAATATCAATTCCAATTATGAGTAACAGAGCTGTTAAAAATTCTAATTCCATACTAAACACCCTAACCATTTTTTGATTGACTTTCTAAATATAGAGTTTAATAGACAGCCTGTCAATAAAAAGGAAAGCGAATTTAATAGTTATTTATGATTGTTTGTGAGCTTTCAATGACGTAAATTACTACTGCTTTTATAGGCAGCAGTTTGTTTTTAGAAAAACAGACGTTTTTGTTTCCCTAATAAAGAAATTTATCATAAAATAGAATAATAAGAAAAAGAGAATTCTTTGGCTTATTGAATCACTTCACTCGATTTCATAAGTTGGTTATGGTAAGATTGACTCACTAAAAAAATGGGTACATTGATAATAAATACTTATTTATCTATGCCATGCCATGGTATTAGTTTTAACCAAAGACTGAAGTATGGGCGAAGAGATATGAATCATTTAATTAATGCATTTATCTAGATAAGAGAGCACTCCGCTCTGGGGGTTTAAGTCCCTTCAATGATTTAAATGGGAAGGGAGAGATGTTTAATGGAAATTGAACGAATAAATGAACATACTGTAAAATTTTATATAACCTATGGTGACATAGAAGACCGAGGATTTGATCGCGAAGAGATTTGGTATAATAGGGAAAGAAGTGAGGAGCTCTTTTGGGAAATGATGGATGAGGTTCATCATCAAGAGGAATTCTCAGTTGAAGGTCCCCTTTGGATTCAAGTTCAGGCTCTTGAAAAGGGTATAGAAGTTGTTGTGACGAAAGCTCAATTATCAAAAGATGGTCAAAAGTTCGACCTTACATCCAGTGAGGATAAGAGCGTTGATCTACCTGTTGATGATAATATTGAAACACTGCTCGACCAACATTTTCAAACAAAGCGAACTAAAACAACAGATACTCAAGAGGATGAGATTGAAGAAATCGATTCCTTACAGTTCATCATTCGTTTCAACGATCTAGAGGATGTCATTTCTTTAAGTCACAGAGTAGATCTTACTGATATTAATAATAAACTATTTTTCTTTGAGAATCGGTATTATTTATTCGTGGATTTTAAGGAGGATATTGAAGAAGAAGATCTTGACAATACGCTAAGTTTATTATTAGAGTATGGACAAGAAAGCCAATTAACCATTCATCGTATAATGGAGTACGGAAAAGAAATAATAGCAGAAAATGCTCTTGTGATTATTCGTCATCATTTTGCTCAAATACACTAGCCGATTCCAATAGAAGGAATCGGTTTTTTAATGAAGGATATAGAAATATGTTGATTTGAATCACATATACTTTATTAAGGGAAGGAAAGATGATATGAAAAGAACCATTCAGGTTTTTGTCTTTATAACTTTTGTGTTCTTTTCTATATATTCCCTCCAAACTCTTACAGGGCAACAATTGCTGGGTTCCATAAGTATAATATTTTCAGTTCTTGCCGTATTAGTTGGATTTGTTATTTTCCTAGAAAACCGTCACCCAACGAAAACGATTACTTGGTTATTCGTTCTAGGGGCATTTCCTATCATCGGCTTTATTTTTTATATAATGTTTGGAAGGAATTTTAGGAAAAAGAAAATATTCCAAAAAAAAGCTATTGTTGATGAAAAGACTTTTCTGAAATTTGAGAGTAATCAATTTGAGAGTTCAAAAAAAATTGAATTACTGGAGGATAACCATTTAAGATTGATTACCCTTGCTAACAGAATTGGGAAAAGTCCTATCTCCCTAAGATCCCATTCTGAAATCTTGACCAATGGTGAAGAGACTTTTTTGAAAATACTGGAAGAATTAAAAAATGCAAAACATCACATCCATATGGAATACTATATTGTAAGAAATGATGTCATAGGAAATGAAATTAAAGATATTCTAATTGAAAAAGCAAAAAGTGGTGTTGAGGTTAGATTCTTATTTGATGCTGTGGGCAGCTGGAGACTTTCTAAAGAATACATAGCTAGCTTAAAAGAAGCTGGAGTTGATGTGGTTTCATTTTCACCAGTGAGACTACCGTTTCTAAATCATAAGATGAATTTCCGGAATCATCGTAAAATTATAGTGGTTGACGCAACAAAGGGATTTGTTGGGGGATTAAATATTGGTGATGAATACTTAGGTAGGAATGAATATTTCGGTTTTTGGCGAGACACGCATCTGTTTTTAGAAGGTGAATCTGTAAGGAGCCTACAATTAATTTTTTTACAGGATTGGTATTATATGACCAATGAAGCGCTTTTAACAACCAGATATATAACACCATCTCTCAATGAAGGAGAAGGATACGGGGCCATTCAACTGGTTGCCGGTGGACCTGATAATGAGTGGGAAGTAATAAAAAACCTATTTTTTGAAATGATTTCGTCAGCAAGAAAATCGATTTGGATCGCGACTCCATATTTTATTCCTGACATGGATATTTTAACAGCACTAAAAGTAGCTTCATTGGGTGGTATTGAGGTGAAAATTATCGTCCCAAAGAGACCTGATAAGAAGATTGTGTTTTATGCTTCTCGGTCATATTTTCTTGAATTAATTGAAGCAGATGTAGAGGTATATGAATATGAAAAAGGATTCATGCATAGTAAGTTTCTTATCATTGATGAGGTTTTAGCCTCAATCGGTACTTCAAATATGGACATGAGAAGTTTTCATTTAAATTTTGAGGTAAACGCCTTTTTATATCAAACAAATAGTATTAAAGTCTTGGTAGATGATTTTAAATTAGATTTAGAAAATTCTAAAAAACTTGAATATGATATTTTTATAAGAAGAAGTTTACTTGGAAGATTATATGAATCGTTATCAAGATTATTATCCCCACTATTGTAAAACGTCGATTCATTTATGAATGGACGTTTTTTTTTTGGTAAAGGCAGGATTTTAAGTTTGGGAGAGAGAAAATAGAAAGATAATCGAAAAAGGAGATGATAGATAGAAGTGTTAGTTGCATTTAATTCAAAAGGAGAAATAGTGGCAATGAATGAAGAATGGTCTAGAGAATCCCTAATGAAAATAAGGAATAGGGAAACATTTTATTGTCCAAGTTGTAAAGAAATTGTTTTGTTGAAAATTGGTAATCATAGAATACCACATTTTGCTCACCTGAAAAAAATGGAATGTGACTCTTTTTCAGAGGGAGAATCACCTTACCATAAAGAGGGTAAGGTTAAACTGTGTGAATGGCTGAAAGGTCAAGGGTATTCTCCACAATTAGAACCATATTTTGTTAATATTAAACAGAGACCAGATGTATTTGTGAGTTTTGAAAACTTGAAATACACAATTGAATTTCAATGTTCAAAGGTGGATTTTAACAAGTTTAAAGAGAGAACTGATAACTACATTAGAAATGGATATAAACCAATTTGGATTCTTGGGGGGAATCGAATAAAACGAAAATCAAAAACCAGATTCACCTTAACTCCATTTGATTGGTTGTTCATAAAATTGTTTGGTAAAAATCCTTCTATTCTTTACTATTGTACAGAAATAAATAAATTCTTGTTGTTGCACATCCTTTTTCCGCTTTCAAGCAATACTGTAATTGGGAGTTTAACCATTATTTCTCCTCAGCAGATAAAATTTCAGAATTTATATAAACCTCCAATTCCTGAAATTAGGTTTCCAATAGAAGAGTGGCTTAACATGAAGAAAAATTGGAGACTTAGATGTACCCAATTTCCTGCAAAGAGTACGAAAAAGTTTTTAACCTACTTGTATTCCAATGAACTATATCCCTCATTAATTCCTTCTGAAGCTGGTATTCCAGTACCTTCCATGTATTTAATCGAAACACCAACTATGATCTGGCAAACATGGATACTACTTGAATTTATTCAATCAAACCCAATTGATAGTCAATTTACATTCCAGTCTGTATTTCAATTCATAAAATTGAAAAAGAAATCCCGACAATTTTTTATTCGGGATCTCCCTCAATTATCAAATGTTCATTATTCATTTGCCATTATGGAATATCTCAACAAACTGGTGGATATTGGGTTGTTGAAGCATGTTAATAATAAAACTTTTAAAAAAGTGAAAAGTTGCCTAATTCCTAAACGAATCGAAGATGCACTGGTAGGAGATAAGGAAATTTTACGCCTTATTAATAAATAAATAGGCAGTTGTAATTAATTAAAATTTTTGATACAAGTTCCTATAGAAGTGTATTGAGCATTGTGATTTTAACATTAACTGCAGGTTGCCTTTCTTTAAGTGGTCGTTCGGATAGCCTTCTTAGGGGCACACCTTAGCTCTTAACTATTCTCTATACCTTCAACAATGCGTTAGCTAGCATTGTTCGAGGACTCACTCACCTACTCTACAATCAAACGCGTCTAGAAATCATGATGGAATTTTATCGAAGAATTAAATAAAAGCAATTCAGTGCTCCCTAAAAGTACTCCTTAGCAACAAGTGTAT
>JBFILZ010000055.1:0-16316 GCA_041611945.1 Bacillus sp. (in: firmicutes) | reverse complement strand
TTGGTACTTTTTCTAACAGTTGTTGGGTTAGTCCGAATACTTTAGATAAACAAGTAACAGATTTGATCAGGAAATATAAAATTGAAGAATATGTTGATTATTTTGTTGCAGAGTATAAGGGTCCTCATGAAAATAAACGTCTAATAGAAAAGTCTTGGGACTTAAATGACATCAATGATAAATATCAATTGTTTATTTCTGAATATAGTCAAAAATATATTATTGATAAGAATAAGATACAAAAAGGTGAAATGACTTTTGCTGAATGCTTTGTTGAGAGAACAAAGCTTGTTCATGAGTATCGAAAATTTTTATTCGTCGATCCAGGTCTACCTGAGGAACTGTTACCAAAGAAATGGTTAGGTGGCCATGCCGCTTCATTATTTAGTGACTATTATCGGGAATTAGCAGAGCCAGCTTCACTATTTTTCGAAGAAGTATTCCGAGAAGGAAACGAGTTAAACAAAAAAGATCATCAATACGACGTATTTAACCATCCATTAATGATAGATTAATGAAGCAGTTTAAACTATTAAGTAGTTCGTTTTTAAAGTAGAAAATATAAAATTTAAATCACAAGTCTATTAACAAGGGAATTAGCATTATAATTCCCTTGTTTCTTTTTATTGATATTACAATTGATATTACAAGAATTACTATGGTTTATCATTGAAAATAGCAACGGCTTTAAAGGTTACCATTAAGCAAAAAGAAAAAGTTAATAAACTACGATTTCAATGTCAAAATGAGAAAATCTAAAATTGGAAGAAATGCACTCTTCTGCATAATACATAGAAAGAATAAATTGGACTAGTTGGAACGCCGTATGAGATGTAAGTCTCGCGTACGGTGTGAACAGGGAGTGATAACTTCAAAACCTTACCTATCTTTATGAAGAAGATTCAAAAGTATTAGGAGGTATATACTTGAATAAATTACGTTTAATTTTGATATTGGCTTTTGGAATATTACTAACAGGGTGCAATGTTGATAAAAAGGCTTGGGAACCATATAGTCCTTTAAATACCACCTCATTGATAAAACAATATGCAATAAATAGTGATTACGAACAGTTCAAAACCTTATTACCCGAAGGATACGCAGAAGAGGATATGAATAAAATGTTTGAAACTGTAAAGGAATCTGTGACTGATAGTGCATCAATAGATACTTTTACTTTAATTACCTTTGAAAATGGTAAATCCATACTTGTGCATTTAATTCCTAATAATTTGGAAGACGGAGAAGTGTTAATTCAAGATATAATTGAACTTCCAACTGAAATGGCAACGTATATTGAGGAAGAGTTAAATAAGAAGTATGAAAAGTAAAGTTGCTATTGTCTTCTTCAACAAACGGGTGGTGCTTTAGTTGAAGAACAGGTCAATAAATTTATAAAAACGCAGAGGACTGTTAAAACCTCTGCGTTTTCCTATGTGATTTATCCAGTTGTTTCGCTTGTTATTTTGGTTCTTCTACTTCTGAACCGAACTACTTATTGCTCTTTTTTTTCATATTATTATTAGTTCAAACTCTCTTTATATAGAGTACCTTTCTCAACATAAGTATCTATGGAAAGTTGTATTAAAATGAAATCCTTTTCTGTTAACTGTCGCACAACTTTCCCTGGAGATCCTACTACCAGTGAACGTGGTGGAATGTTTTTACCAGGTGAAATCAATGTATTTGCTCCTATGATACATTCTTCCCCAATAATCGCTCCGTCTAAAATAGTAGATCCCATTCCAATGATGCTTCGACGATTTATTGTACACCCATGTAAAATTGCATTGTGTCCAACAGTTACCTCATCTCCAATAACTAGTGGAGCACCTTCGTATAGGTGACAAGTAACATTATCTTGTATACTTGTTTTTTCCCCTATAGTAATGGGGCCTTCATCTCCTCTTAAAACAGCGTTAAACCATACTGTAGAATTTTTTCCAATTGTTACATCTCCAATAATTCTCGCGCCTGGGGCTATGAAAACCGAATTATCTACTATTGGTTTTTTCCCTTGAAATGGATATAGCATCAATTAATCCTCCAATCTTATTGTCAAATTATTTAACTTAGTATAACATTATTTATACGGGGAGTGAATTAAAGTGAATAAACTAATGGAAGTACTTAATATTAAATACCCAATCATTCAAGGAGGAATGGGTAATATTAGCAATGCTATCTTAACATCTAGTATTTCAAATGCTAGAGGATTAGGAACAATTGGGGTAGGAACTATGACCCCCACAGAAATTGAACAAATTCTAGCGGAAACATGTTCCCTAACGTCGTATCCTTTTGCAGTTAACATTCCACTTTCAGTTTCTTCATATATAAAAGAAATACTATTGCTATTGGTCAAATATAAGGTTCCTATTGTGTCCTTATCTGCTGGAAACCCTGCGCCATATATCCCATTCCTAAAGGAAAATGGATTGAAGGTGATTTGTGTCGTTGCTTCAGTAAAACAAGCAATAAAAGCTGAACTTGCAGGAGCGGATATTATTGTTGCAGAAGGCTATGAGGCAGCTGGAATAAATTCGAATCTTGAATCAACGACATTGACTTTAATCCCGCAAATCGTATCCGCAGTTACGGTGCCTGTCGTAGCAGCTGGCGGAATAGGAGATGGAAAGGGGTTAGCAGCTATGCTCGCTCTTGGTGCAAGTGGTGTCCAAATGGGAACACGATTCATCGCAACAAAGGAAGCACCGTTTCACCAAAATTATAAAGGGAAATTACTTCAATCCAACGACACAGATACAGTAATTGTGGGAAGAACAGTGGGGAAAATCCGAAGGCTAATGAATACTCCTTATGCTCAAAAACTTTTACAGTTTGAAAAGGAAGGGATTTCTTTAGAAAATTTTGACCTTATGACGACTGAGGAGCAGCATAGAGCGGGGGCTATAGAAGGGAATCTTGAAAATGGTTTCATAAACGGTGGACAAATATCAGGATATATCGATGATATTCCTTCTGTTGAAGAATTACTGACTAGAATGATGAGTGAAGCGAAAGAACAAATTTCTTATGTATCAACTCTTCTGTAATTTTTTTTGTAACAAGAAATAACATTATTCTTATTGATTAAGGTCGATTTTCTAAGTTAAATTGATCGGAACACTCATCTAGGAGAATCACTAGAACTTCACTACTTTCATAATTATTAGTTTCTGAGAGTACAAAAGTTTAAACAGAGTTTATGATTGATTAGCAACTAAGTTTACAAAAACAGCCTTTTTAACCATACAGTCAAGTAATTGTAGAAATGAAAAGGTGCATTAGGAGATTTTAGAAGTTTTTTGTAAAGAGGATCTTTTCATTTACCCGATTTTATGGGTGTACTCCTTCACTAAGTCTTTTGAAAATTATTGACACTTTGCTAGATTGAATGATAATATAACGTTGTAATAACGTTGTAAATAAAAACATCACATTACTTGGAAACGCTTTCATATTTTTTTCGAAGGAAGTGATTATAGCAAGAAATTAATTGGATGCTATCTTACATATTTTTCGAGTTTCAAAGAATTCGTAAAACGAATATGACTACAGACAGAGCTCTACATACCTAAAATAAGAATACATACTTATAGAGTAAGTAGATAGTAGATTTTGTCTATTTACTCTTTTTTTAAGGCTGTTTTCGCATACTTTGTTTCTTTTGACTTTTTCCACACTAATAACCGAGTTTGTTGATTACAGCGAGAGGATGCTCGCTTTCCGCGGGGCGGGCGGTGAGCCTCCTCGTCGCTTTTAGCGCATGCGGGGTCTCACCTGTCCCGCTGCTCCCGCAGGACATTGAATATTCGTCTATGAATTTTTACCGCACGAAGGAAATGCGTTAGCATTTTCGAGGAGTTCTCACACCTTCCGCTACAATCAACATTCGTTTAAATATTGATTCTTGCTAAAAACAACATTCTTTACGAAAACAGCCTTTTTTAAAGACCATTCGAAAGGGAGGATATAATGAAACCTGGAATGGAGCCTGGAATAATAGCTTTATTAGATATTACTGTAACCCCAGATATGTTTGCGCAATTTGGCGGGGACCTTGTCCACCCTGCCTATTCAACAGTATCTATGGTATACCATATGGAGTGGGCATCCAGACTCATTATCTTGCCATACCTAGAAGATGATGAGGAAGGTATGGGAAGCGCAGTATCAGTTCAACACCTAGCACCTTGCCGCCTAGGGGATCAGCTTACTATTAAGGCAATCCTCAAACATGTTGAAGGTAACGTAATTATGACTAGTACAGAAGTAACTTGTCAAAATGAGTTAGTAGGTAGTGGTGAAGTTAAACAAGTAATTCTACCAAAAACAAAAATTAATCATCTTTTAACGAAAACAAAGTAAATATAGAAGGATTAGTATTTTTCAATCTATTAATAATGTAAGCGTTTACTATACTTTAATTGAGGTGGATACTATATGGATATGTTTCAAAAAATCAGTGAACATCAACAGGTAGTTTTTTGTAATGATGAACATACAGGATTGAAGGCAATTATTGCCATTCATAACACTACACTTGGACCTGCGTTAGGCGGTTGTAGAATGCAACCTTACAAAACAGTAGATGACGCTCTGGAAGATGTTCTCAGACTTTCAAAAGGTATGACCTATAAATGTGCGGCTGCAGATGTGGATTTCGGTGGTGGGAAAGCAGTCATTATAGGTGATCCATTGAAGGATAAAACGCCTGAATTATTTCGAGCATTCGGTCAATTTGTTGATTCCTTGAATGGTCGTTTTTACACAGGAACCGACATGGGAACAACACCAGATGATTTTGTTCATGCTTTGAAAGAAACGAATTGTATTGTTGGTGTAGAGGAGGTCTATGGTGGAAGTGGAGACTCTTCTCTACCTACAGCTTTAGGTGTAATTTATGGTTTACAAGCAACAAATCAAGCAGTTTGGGGTTCACCTGATTTGCATGGAAAAAGCTACGCTATTCAAGGTCTAGGAAAAGTTGGCTTTAAAGTAGCAGAGCGCCTTATGGAAGAAGGTGCCGATTTATTTGTTACAGATATCCATCAAAATGTGATTGATGATCTTCTAAAGAGGTCAAAAGAACTTGGAACTTTAGTTAAGGTTGTTAGTGGTTCTGAGATTTATCAGACAGATGCAGATGTGTTTATACCTTGTGCAATTGGTGGAATTATTAATGATGACACAATCCCCCTTTTGGGTGTAAAAGCTGTAGTAGGATCTGCTAATAACCAATTACTTGAGCTTCGCCATGGTGAGATGCTTGGGCAAAAGGGAATTCTTTATGCTCCAGACTATATTGTGAACTCAGGTGGTCTAATCCAAGTTGCTGATGAATTATATGAACCTAATAAAGAAAGAGTTTTACGTAAGACAAAAGCGATATATTCTTCCTTACTAGATGTTTATAAGCAAGCCCAATTCGATGGGATAACAACAGTTGAAGCAGCAAATCGATTCTGTGAGGATCGACTGAACTCGCGCACTAAACGTAATAGCTTTTTCTCACATTCAAAGCGTGCTAAATGGAGTGTTAGAAATTAAGAGTTATAGAACTGAAAAGGAGTTGTTCGTATGGAAAGTAAATTTCCTGTTATTTCCATTTTAGATGAACAAGGGAATATTAACGATCAAGCTGTTGAAAGTACACTATCTAAAGAGTTTGTTCTACAATTTTACAGGCAACTTGTACGTATTCGTACCTTTGATCGTAAATGTGTGAGCTTACAGCGTCAGGGTCGTATTGGAACGTACGCTCCCTTTGAAGGACAAGAAGCTTCACAGGTTGGCAGTGCGTTAGCATTAAAATCAGACGATTGGCTCTTTCCATCATACCGTGATCATGGAGCAACTATAGCATTTGGACACTCACTAAAAAACATTCTATTATTTTGGAATGGGCGGAATGAAGGGTGTATTCCTCCAGAAGGAAAGAAAATATTTCCGCCTGGGATTCCGATTGCCACCCAGCTTCCACATGCTGTTGGAGCTGCATTTGCAGAGCAAATTAAAGGAACTAAAAATGCTGCTATTGTCTACTTTGGAGATGGCGCAACCTCAGAAGGTGATTTTCACGAGGGATTAAATCTCGCAAGTGTACTAAAGGCACCTGTTGTCTTTTTTAATCAAAATAATGGCTTTGCGATTTCGGTACCACTTCATAAACAAATGAATACAAAAACGATTGCTCAAAAAGCACTGGCATATGATATAGAAGGGGTCAGAATAGATGGTAATGATGTTTTTGCTGTTTATTTTGAAACATTAAAAGCCTTAGAAAGAGCAAGAAGTGGTAAAGGTCCTACATTAATTGAGGCAATAACTTGGCGCTATGGGGCACATACGACTGCTGATGATCCTACAAAATATCGAGATCAGCAAAAAAGCCAGGAGCGAAGAGAAAAAACAGATCCTGTAACAAGGGTGGAACGACTATTAAAAAATAAAGGTTGGTTTGATCCTGATTGGGTTGCTCAATTAGAAGAGGAAGTTTCAAATGAAATTGATCAAGCTATAACAGACATGGAAAATTTCCCGAAAGCAAATGCATCAGATATCTTTGACTACGTATTTGAAAAGCCTACTTGGATTATATCTGAACAAAAAGATGCCTATTTACAATTTCAAAGAGGTGAGCAGCATGCAAACAGCCGTTAAAACTAACACGCTAACTATGGTTCAGGCAATTACCGATGGATTGAAAACAATTCTAAATGATCGGGAGGATGTCATTCTACTTGGTGAGGACATTGGGAAAAATGGTGGAGTATTTCGGGCAACGGATGGTTTACAGGAACAATTTGGTGAAATTCGTGTTCTTGATACTCCATTAAGTGAAGCAGGGTTTGTGGGAGCGGCGATAGGAATGGCTGTTTGTGGATTCCGACCTGTTGTTGAGATTCAGTTTTTAGGTTTTATTTATCCTGCTTATGAACAACTAATGACACATGCTTCAAGACTTCGTTCGAGAACAATGGGCCATTACAGTGTTCCAATGGTTATCCGTGCACCTTATGGAGCAGGTGTTAGAGCGCCGGAGATACATTCAGATAGTACAGAGGCTTTGTTTACCCATATGCCAGGGATGAAGGTTGTCTGTCCTTCCAATCCATATGACGCAAAGGGATTGTTAATTGCAGCAATTGAGGATCCTGACCCTGTTTTATTTTTAGAGCCAATGAGATCTTACCGTTCTGTTAAAGCGGAAGTCCCTGAAGGAAACTACACTGTAGAAATTGGAAAAGGTCAACGTATTAAAGAAGGAGAAGATGTGTCAATTTTTGCTTGGGGTGCCATGATACCTGTAATCACAAAGGCGGCAGAGATTATGAACGAAAAAGGAATATCATGTGATGTAATTGATTTGCGCACTCTGTATCCACTTGACCGTGATCTCATTACAGAGTCGATCCAAAAAACGGGTCGGACTGTTATCGTTCAGGAAGCAAATGGGACAAGTGGAGTCGGGAACGATGTTCTCTCTATCATTAATAATTATTCTTTTCTTTATCAGAAGTCCCCTGCAGAGCAAGTGACCGGTTTTGATACACCAGTCCCATACTTTGGGTTTGAGGATTTCTACCTACCAACACCAGAGCGTGTGATTCAAGCAATTGAAAAAGTTATGAAGTTCTAGGGGGGTACAGACATGATTGAGGTGAAGCTTCACGATATTGGTGAAGGAATGACAGAAGCAAATGTTACCCATTTTTTTGTAAAACCTGGGGATATTGTAAAAGCAGATGATCCTATTGTGGAAGTTCAAACAGATAAAATGGTTGCAGAGATTCCAGCACCTAGGGCAGGTATTGTAAAAGAAATCATAGTGAAGACAGGGCAAACTATTGCTGTAGGTACGACTTTAATGCTTATTGAGGATAGCGCTTCAGTAGATAGTCCAAAGAATGGTACGGAAAAGGTTAAGTTGGAAAAAGAAGACTTGGTTTACAAGCAGGCTAAGAAAATAGAAAAGAGAATACTAGCATCTCCATATACTAGAAAAATAGCCAGAGAAAATAATATTGATCTCAATCTAGTAAAAGGAACGGGACCTGCCGGAAGAATTACAGATGAAGATGTTAATAAATATAATTCTCCGAATATTGAAACAAAAGAATCTATCGCTTCTATTACAAATGAAGATATTGGTTCTTCTAACAAGTCCAACATAATACAGTCGACAACTATTGAAAGAACTATCCCTTTTAAAGGCAGACGGAAACAGATTGGGAAGAAAATGCAGCAGTCCTTGAGGACAATTCCACACTGTACTCATTTCGAAGAAATAGATGTTACTGAACTGATAAAGCTTCGGGAGCAATTAAAGGAAGAGGGAACATCCATTTCGGCCACTGTCTTTTTCCTAAAGGCTATTTCACTTTCACTTAAAGAATTCCCTATATTTAATGCGAAATTAGATGAAGATAATGAAGTGATTCACCTAATTGATGAGCATCATATAGGTTTAGCTACAGATACCGAAGAGGGGCTTGTTGTACCTGTAGTGAGGAATGTTGAGAAGAAGACAATGAAGCAAATCCAGATGGAAATGAAGGAACTCACTAGTAAAGCTATAGGAAATAAACTAACGGCAAAAGATATAACAGGTGGTACTTTCACGATAAGTAATGTAGGACCACTTGGTGGCTCTATTGGGGCAACACCGATTATAAATCATCCTGAAGTTGGATTGCTTTCTTTTCACAAAACAAAAAAAATGGCAGTTGTGAATAAACATGATGAGATTGTGATTCGATCGATGATGAATGTCTCAATGTCTTTTGATCACCGGGTAGTAGATGGAGCAACAGCTGTAAAGTTTACAAGTCATTTTGCAAGACTCATAGAAAATCCGACTTTTATGCTGCTGGAGTTGATATAAATGGTTGTAGGAGAATTAGCACAAGAACGGGATGTTGTTATTATTGGAGGAGGACCTGGGGGCTATCATGCGGCAATAAGGGCTGCACAGCTAGGTTTGTCCGTTACACTTGTTGAAAAAAGTGAACTAGGTGGTGTTTGCTTAAATGAAGGGTGTATTCCTTCAAAAGTCTTTACAACAGCTGCTCAAAAATTTGCTGACATAAGCAGGATGTCTAATATCGGCATAGAGATTTCAGATTTTTGTTTTAACATTGCTAAACTCCAACATCATAAAGAAACTATAATTAAACAACTTCGTTTAGGTGTGGAAGCTTTATGTAAAGCAAATAAAGTTGAACTTGTTAAAGGAAATTGCTACTTTTTGTCTGAAGATAAATTAGCAGTTGAAAATGGACATCAATACGATGTGTATAAATATAAAGATGCGATAATTGCAACGGGCTGTTCCGGTAGAACAGAAGAAACAGACAAAGATGTAAGCGTTTTAAATGAAAAAAGTGTTTTTTTATTAAACGAAATACCAGAACACTTAATTGTAATCGGATCTGATTACATTTCTCTTGAAGTTGCGATGTGCTTTCATTCACTTGGTGGAAAAGTAACATTATGTCTGAGAGACAATGAATTTCAGTTAGACTCTTCACTGAATCGAGAAATAACAAGACTTTGTAAAAAGGCGAAAATTCAGGTGTATAAGGATTGTGAGTTTGAGGCTGTATCAAAACAGGATGATCGCGTAATAGCAAGTTTAAGAATTAAACAAGAGCGTATATCAATCGAAGGTTCACACTGCTATATGTCAAGCAAAATGCAGGCAAATATCGATGATCTAGGAATAAAACGATTGAATGTACAGCTCTCTTCAGATGGATTCATTGAAATTGATGAAAAATGTAGAACTTCACTAGCTCATATTTATGCGATTGGCGATGTTACGAATGGAAGAAAACTCGCTGTGACAGCTATCAAACAAGGTAAGGTTGCTGCCGAAGTTATTTCGGGTTTATCTTCTGCATGGAGTGAATTAATGGTTCCAACCGTTATTCATTCATCACCACCGATTGCGTGTGTAGGTTTAACTGAAGAGGAAGCAAAATTGGAATTTGAATCCATCAGTGTATCTCAATTCCCATTTAATTCGAATGGGTTTGCTGCTTTAACAAATCAAAAGGATGGTTTTGTTAAAGTTGTTTCTGATGCTGAAACAGGTTTGATTTTGGGCGTACATATGATTGGTTCTGGGGTGATTGAATTAATCTCTTCTGGAGTTATTGGGTTAGAAATGGTCGCCAGAGAAGAGGATTTTACTTTTCCTTATTACCCTCATCCAAGCATGAATGAAAGTTTCCTAGAATCATTGGAAGGGTTAACGGGTAAATCCATTCATATACCTCCTCAAAAGCAAAAAATAGCTCAATCTGTATAAGCAATAGAAAGCACTTTATTGCTATAAAGCGTTTTAGCTTTACTACAAACTCTTGAGAAAAAATGTTATTTTTCTTTATGATATAGTCAGAATAAATAATTAAATTTATAGGGGGTACTATCATGCAAGAAAATAAGTTAGCAATGGACGCAGTTGTGGAAGACTTCTTTCCGGTTTCAGATGTGGACTACCTAGAAATTTATTCGGGGAATGCAAAGCAGGCTTGTCATTTTTTTTGTACAGCATTTGGTTTTAAACCAGTTGCTTATTCAGGATTAGAAACTGGAAATAGAGAAACTGTTTCTTATGTACTACAGCAACGAAAAGTTCGCCTAGTTATTTCAGGATCTCTAAACGAAAGCAGTCGTGTGGCGTCATTTGTTAAAAAGCACGGCGATGGTGTGAGAGATGTTGCCCTAACTGTGGTAGATGTAGAAAAAGCCTATAGTGAGGCAGTATCACGTGGGGCAATTGAAATAATGTCACCGGTAGTACTTTCAGATGAATTTGGTACCATAAAAAAAGCAGTAATTGGTACGTATGGCGATACTATCCATACGTTAGTAGAGCGTAAAGATTATTCAGGGATATTCATGCCTGGATTCAAGCCGGCGGAGTTCACGGTCCCCTTTGAGGATGCAGGTTTTATCGGAATCGACCATGTTGTTGGAAATGTAGAAAGAATGGAAGAATGGGTAGCTTACTACGCAAATGTGATGGGTTTTAAAGAGCTAAAGCATTTCACCGATAAAGACATCGTTACAGAATATTCTGCTTTGATGTCAAAGGTAATGCATAATGGTGGTCGGATTAAATTCCCAATCAACGAACCAGCAGAAGGTAAGAGAAAATCTCAAATTCAAGAATACTTAGATTTTTACAACGGTCCAGGGGTTCAGCATATTGCGATTCTAACCGAGGATATCGTAAAAACGGTGGGGATTTTAAAGAATAATGGAGTTGAATTTTTAAATACACCTGATTCTTACTATGAAATGCTCACAGAACGCGTTGGTAAAATAGATGAAGAGATTTCTAAAATTCGAGAACTGAAAATTTTAGTCGACCGTGATGATGAAGGATATTTATTGCAGATTTTCACCAAGCCAGTTGTAGACCGACCAACCCTTTTTGTTGAAATTATTCAGCGAAAAGGAGCGAAAGGGTTTGGAGAAGGGAATTTTAAAGCCTTATTCGAATCCATCGAAAGAGAACAAGAAAAGCGTGGAAACCTCTAATTAATAGAGAAATCCCTTGAGCTCTTCAACCAAATAATCTGGCCTGAAAAAAGTGGTTTTTCGTTATTTACAGCAGATTCTTTGAGCTCTAGGTGCTATTTTCTAAGATTGTATTAAAAAAGGGAGATTCTTATATCTCCCTTTTCTATTAGTAGAACCATTGTGGTAAGAGGAAGGGTAGGTGCATCTTGTTAGTGAAGATTCAATCACGCCGTGAAGTACAAGCAATTTCTCCATATGTACTTGGAAAAAAGTTAGAGGAAGTTCAACAGGAATTTGGATTGTCGCATATTCGAAAACTATCCGAAAATGAAAACATTTATGGATGTTCACCGAAAGTTAAACAATTCCTCTCCAATTATTTTGACCAAATTCATCTATATCCTGATGGATTAGCATCTAGTTTAACAAACACTTTGAGTGAGGACCTACAAATACGACCAGATCAACTTTTGTTTGGTAATGGTTCTGATGAAATTATTCGATTACTAGTAAAAACCTACATCAATCCAGATGACGAAGCAATTATGGCGGATATTACCTTTCCACGATATAAGTCGAATATATTAATAGAAGGTGCTATTCCTGTTATCATTCCGGTAATTGAGGGAATTCATCATTTAGACGGAATGCTTCATGCAATTACAGATAAAACAAAAATGATTTTTGTCTGTAATCCTAATAATCCGACTGGAACAATTGTTGGTAAAAGAGAATTGGAAGAATTTATAAAAAAAGTACCTTCCCATATTTTAGTCATAATTGATGAAGCTTATTATGAATATGTAACATCTAGTGACTATTTACAAACTATTCCTCTATTAAATCAGTTTTCAAACCTTATCATTTTACGAACATTCTCAAAGATACATGGGCTTGCGAGTCTTAGAATCGGTTATGGGATTATGCATGTAGAAATCGTGAGTGAACTTCGAAAAGTTAAGGATGTATTTAATGTAAATCAAATGGCACAAGTAGCTGCAGAGATTTCGCTTAAAAATCAAGATCATCTGGACGAGTGCAAAAAACGTAATGAAGAAGAGAGAAACTTTTTAGAGAGTGAATTCACTAGATTGGGAATGTCCTATTTTCCATCGCAATCAAACTTTATCATGGTAGGTTGTAATTGTTCAGGTGATGAAATAACAATGCAACTTTTAAAACAAGGAATCATGGTTCGTTCAGGTAGCTTACTAGGTATGAAAAATATGATCCGCTACACAATTGGCACAAGTGATGATAATCAATTATTTATATCAATACTAGAACAAAAACTGAAGGGAGCGGTGTAATAGATCATGGAACTTCAACCGAATACTTTAAAGTGGCAGGATGCTTATAAACTATTAGTGGGATCGATTTTACCAAGACCTATTGCATTTGTTTCTACAGTAGATGATAAGGGAATAGCTAATTTAGCGCCATTTAGTTTTTTTACAGCCATTTGTGCTGATCCCATGCTAATATGCTTTTCTCCGATGAGAAAAGGAGAAACTGGTGAAAAGAAGGATACTCTAAGAAATATTGAGTTGACGAAAGAGTTTGTAATTAATATTGTTAGTGGCTCCATAGCAGAGCAAATGAATGAAACAGCCAAAGGATTTGACCCAATTGTTGATGAATTTGATATGTCTGGATTAACTAAGGTAGAGAGTACAACAGTACAACCACCTCGTGTAAAAGAATGTCGAGTCCACTTAGAATGTACCTTACATGATGTTTTGCATTTCGGTGATCAACCTGGATCAGGGAGTTTAGTAATTGGAAAAGTACAATATGTGCATATTGATGATGAATTATTTTTTGAAGGGAAAATAGATACGCAAAAGCTCGACCCTATCGGTAGACTTGCTGGACAAATGTATACTAGACCGATGACGGATACATTTGAGATTATTCGGAAAAGGTGATAATTTCATGAAACTGATAACCTTTCAAAAACCAACGGGGCAAATTGTTAGCGGGTGGATTCAAGGTGAACAATATGCCATTGATATGAACGAGGCTTCTAGTGGAAGTCTCCCTACAAGTTTACTAGAATATATTGAAGGTTTGAGCCAATATCGAGGGATAGCTAATGAATTATATAAGGTGTTACCTAATAAAGGGGTATATAGCTTAGAAGAGGTTACTCTTAAGGCACCATTACAGAGGCCAACAAGTGTACGAGATTTTTATGCCTTTTTGGACCATGTAGAAACAGCGAGAGCTAAACGGGGCTTAGATGTTGTACCAGAATGGTTTGAAATTCCCGTCTTTTATTTTTCGAATCATCTTGCTATAAAAGGTCCAAATGAGGATATAGAGAGGCCTCCGACATGTGAATGGCTTGATTATGAGCTCGAGATTGCCTGTGTAATTGGTAAAGAAGGAAAAAATATTCAAGCAGCGCATGCAGAAGATTATATTCTTGGGTACTGTATTATGAACGACTGGAGTGCTCGTGATCTGCAAGTACAAGAAATGAAGGTTGGTCTTGGGCCAGCCAAAGGCAAGGATTTCGCAACTTCAATTGGGCCCTATATTGTAACCAAGGAAGAACTTACTAAGTACCGAGTTGATGATCGATACTCCCTAGAAATGACGGCGAAAGTAAATGATAAACTTCTATCGAAAGGGAATTTTAAAGACATATATTATTCCTTCGGAGAGATGATTGAACGAGCATCAAGCGGGGTGACTTTATATCCAGGTGATGTAATAGGGTCTGGAACGGTCGGGTCGGGTTGTTTATTAGAACTTGGTCAAGAAATTCACCGTTGGCTGGAACCTGGAGATACAGTTGAACTTCAAATCACTGGATTAGGAAAACTGATCAACAAAATAATTGATTAAAGTAGGTGACTGTATGTATTACAGACAAATGGGCGAGATTCCTAAAAAGCGCCATACAATGTTTAAAAAGGAAGATGGGACCCTATATCGTGAGCAGGTAATGGGGACGAAAGGATTTTCTGGTACTCAGTCGATCCTTTATCACCATTACCTTCCAACAGAAGTGGTTAGGTCAACATTAATAGGCTCCTACTTACCACAATACGAAACAGAAGAATCACTTAGGCATCGTCACTTTTTAACGGATGAAATAACAAAAACTGGTGATGCTCTTTATGCACGACAGTATTTACTAGGTAACAGTGATTTATTAATTGGTACAGCAAATGTTACCGAAGATATGACCAGCTTTTATCGAAATGGAGATGGGGACGAAGTGCTTTTCGTCCATCATGGAATAGGGAAAATCGAGACGATCTTTGGTTCAATAACCTATCGTAGTGGTGACTATATTGTTCTTCCAATCGGTACTATCTATCGTGTCATACCTAAAGCTGAAACGAAATTTTTAATCATTGAAGCATTTAGTCAAATTACCACACCCCGTGATTATCGAAATGAATACGGCCAATTACTAGAGCACAGTCCATTTTGTGAACGAGATATTCGTGGTCCTGAAGTATTAGAAACCTTTACTGAAAGAGGAGAGTTTGAGGTTATTACAAAATCTCGTGGTTCTCTTCACTCACATATACTTGGACACCATCCTCTTGATGTAGTTGGTTGGGATGGACATTTATATCCTTGGGTGTTTAATATTGAGGATTTCGAACCGATTACAGGTCGTATTCATCAACCACCACCCGTCCATCAAACATTTGAAGGACATAATTTTGTTGTATGCTCATTTGTACCGCGAATGTATGATTATCATCCAGAAGCCATTCCAGCTCCTTACAATCATAGTAATGTGAATAGTGATGAACTGCTCTACTATGTAGAGGGTAACTTCATGAGTAGAAAAGGAATTAAAAAAGGCTCTATAACGTTACATCCAAGCGGAATACCACACGGTCCACATCCTGGAACAACCGAAGCAAGCATCGGAAAGAAAGAAACTAAAGAGCTTGCGGTCATGATTGATACATTCCGGCCGTTAAAGATAGTGAAGCAGTCTAAAGATGTTGAGGATCAAAATTATATGTTCACTTGGATTGAAAAGTAAAATGAACAAGCCCTGATGGGGCTTGTTTTTGCGTGAATGAAGTTAAAATTTCAATTTTTTTCTAAATGAATAACCGGTATAAGATACTTCGATTTATAATGGAAGTGAATGAATGATCGAATTGGAGGAATTAGTTTGAATACCTTAACTATTGTTAATAATCCTAGAACCTTTCTTGAGAAAACGGAGAACATGCTTTTATCAAATGAATCTCAGAACAATTTAATGCTTGGCCTTTTGTATAAAGCACTTACCACTACAAACCTAAAAGGATATTTCTTTGCATATGTTGAGAATGAAAACAAAATACAAATCGCCTTTCTTAAAACTCCGAATAAGAACTTGATAATGTCTAGCCATATTCCCATAACTGAAGAGGCTTTGAATACTGTTATTACTCAATTACTTCAACTAGATGGTTTTTCAGTACCAGGTATTATTGGTGAACGTAAGCTTGCGACTTCTTTTGCAAAAGTATGGAAGGTCAAAACAGGAATTGAGCTTATTGCAGATATGGAACAATTGATTTACCAATTAGATGAAGTAAATGAAGCAACTATTGGACCTGAGGAAATGAGACTGGCAAATGAAAAGGATACGGAGTTAATTAGTGATTGGATATACGAATTTTCACTTATTACTCCAGAACACCTATCAATAGAAGACTCAAAAATTAAGGCAGTGGAATTTATTAATGAAAAAACAGTATATCTTTTGGTAGATGGTGGTTCTATCGTATCTATGGCTAAAGAATCAAGGC
>JBFILZ010000054.1:0-16339 GCA_041611945.1 Bacillus sp. (in: firmicutes) | reverse complement strand
TTCGTTCCATTTCGCTTCAGACACTCGCTTTCCGCGGGGAGGAATCTGAGCCTCCTCGCTGCGCTGCGGGGTCTCAGCCTTTCCTCTATTTCCCGCAGGAGTCGATTGTCTTCCGCTCCATTCCACTAGTTTTAAAAATTAGTGTTCAAAGACAACAAAAAAATCCGAACTAGTAGAAAGAATAAATTCTATTAGTTCGGATTTTTCATTGTATAAAATACTTATGTCCTAGCCTCTTATGCTTTTCTCTGAACCTTAAATTCAGGTAAAATAGATTCAAAGTTCTTGAAATTAAACTATTTCATTTAGTTACGCTTGTCATTTACATTAACTTCTACTTCATTGTTAGCTGAATGATACGTTTGATAGCTATCTAGTAATTTTTCTAAATGAGCAAGCTGTGAATTATATTCTAATACCATTGAAATAAGGGGGATAAGTTGAACGGCGATATCCTTATTTTTATCTTCGAGTGCATAATATTGTTTGAAATATTCATTTGATACTTTAGATTGGTGAATAAATTCTTTATCATCAACAATTGGAATGTGAGATTTAATCTTTCCTAAAAACTGTAATAATAATTGTTCATGTGCAGAAGAGAGAGTATCAAGTTCGAGCTTCAATACCTCCTGAAATTCCAATGGCATAGCATGCAGCTCATTTTCCAAGCGATGTAATGCTTTTAATGTATCAAAAGCTTGGTCGGTGGTAAGTAACATTTGTCTAAACAACACGAGTTTTCTTGTTTTTGCAAATTTTTTATTTGTTTTCTCAAATCGACTGCGCTCTTCTTTATAAAAGGTGAAGAGGCTTTCTAGATTTGAAATATTTATCTTCATTCGTTCTAATTCTTCTTTCAACTCAATATGACCTGAAGCATTTCTTGTGTTTATTCGAATCCATTTTATTATTTCCTCAGTAGTATCAACAATTTTGTAATATAATTTCGTTTCATATTTTGGTGGGAAAAAAAATAAGTTGACTAGAAATGCAGAAAAAACTCCTAATAGAACTGATCCAAATCGCAGTGATGCAAACTCGATGAAATGACTACTAGGTGATTCCATGATCGCGATAACGGTAACAAGAGCTAATGGGATCGTGCTTTCAAGTCTAAGTTTCAAAGTAATGCCGATGACAATCATTACCGTAAATCCAATAATAAGTGCGTTATTCGAAAATAATACGACAAAAATAATAGCAATAAAGGCACCGATTAAATTTGCTTGAAATTGTTCTATGACAGATTGAAATGAACGATATATAGACGGCTGAATTGCAAACGCTGCAGCAATTCCAGCGAAAGCAGGTGATGGCAATGCTAAAAATTCTGCAATATATAAGGATAGCGCAACGGCAATCCCTGTTTTTAAAATACGTGCACCAATTTTCATTTTGAAACTCAATCCTTCCTAGCCTTATAGTATATATTTTAACTATTCTTCAATGATATAAACTTTATTTTGCTGCAAGGAAGATATAAGTGCAATGGTTAAGTAAAAAAAGAAAAAAACTTACTGCTTTTCAATACAGGATTACTCATGTCACTCCAGACAATATAAAGATATTAAGTACAAATGATAATAATAGTATAATAAATGAAAAAGGCTCCCGTAAACACGAATACGGGAGCCAATCTTTTACTCTGTTGAAACCGCTGGATCAGCTTGTTCCTTCATAGGAACTATCTGTAGGAAATGATTAATCGGATCTGAGACTAACGGTTGTAAATATTCAACTTCCTCCCATTGATCGTGCTCACTTAGTACTTTAATATAGGAGTTTAAAAGCTCAGTTACATCTTCAATCCCTTTTGCGGAAAGGACTTCGATGGATACTTTCGCCCCTTTTGCAATTCTTCTAGAAATAATTTCTTTTGTTAAACCTAATTTTGGATCATGTCTAAGATATACAGCGCCACCGGTCATACCAGCACAAATCCAAGGACCAGGATCACCCATAACGAGTCCGCGACCATTTGTCATATATTCAAAGGCGAAGCCCTTAATATTCGCACGAACACCGATATTTCCATATTCTTGCTGAGGAATTGGTTTGGTGACGTGTCCACCAATAATCATGTCAGCACCAGATAGACGAATTCCTGCTCGTGCATCTGCATTTCCTTGTACGAATAATTTACCCTTCTGAGCACCATAGCCGAATCCCTTTCCAACAGAACCGTTGTAGAGCTTTCCGTTAGAACCTTTGGATTTCAAGATAAATATATTACCACCCAAGGATGTTTTTCCAATTCCGTCCTGCGAACCACCCTCAACTCGAATGTCAATTCCTTCACTATTATAAGCACCTAGTCCATTACCAGGAATTGAACCATTCTTATAGCTAAGTCTAACTGATGGGAGCTTCTTATAAGATCCGTCTAGTCTACCACGAACACGGTGACAAGAGACACGGCTCCCAAGAACTCTTTGTTCCGAAGTAACGGACGAGAATTCTCTCGATTCTGTTAGCTCATCTGTGTTTTGATCAAGATATTCAGCTCCAACAGCTACAGCCATATTTGCAGTCTCTAGACTCTCTGAAACTTCTTTATGATGTAATTGAGCTACATCAAGTGTCGTTAAGAGGTAAGACAAGTCCATTTGCTCTAATCCTTTTGTCTGTTCTAATAAATCAGAACGTCCGACAATGTCTTGTAGATTCGTAAACCCTAAGGAAGAGGTTAATAGCTTTAATTCGCTTGCAAATGCAGTAAATAAATTTTGTAATCCTTGAACAGCTAGATCTGATTGTCTTGGAACAAATCGTCTTAGTCCATGTTCCTTAGCTTGTGCCTCTGATCCAATCTGTGTAGCAATTCCAACGTGGCAGGTATCGAGATGACAACCTCGGCAAGTCGTGCAGCCTATAGCTACCATTGATAAAGTACCAAAGCCAATTCTATTTGCCCCTAGAAGCATCACTTTTAATACATCTGATGCACTTCTAATTCCACCATCTGCCCAAATTTCTACATTGTTTCGTATCCCAGCTTCTAATAAGGCATTATGTGCAGCCTTCACACCAATTTCAACTGGTAATCCTACATGTTGTAAGGCATGTATTCTTGCTGCACCTGTCCCACCATCAAAACCACTAATCGTGATAATGTCAGCTCCAGCCTTAGCAATACCTACTGCTATAGTTCCAATGTTCGGAACAACAGGCACTTTAACTGCGACTTTTGCTTGGTCGTTTGCAGTTTTTAGTTCAGTGATCATTTGTGAAAGATCTTCGATTGAATAGATGTCATGGTTATTTGACGGTGAAATTAAATCAGAACCAATAGTGGCATTTCTTGCTTCTGCAATTTTTTCTGTAACCTTAGATCCAGGTAAATGTCCGCCTTCACCAGGTTTCGCACCTTGGCCAATCTTGATTTCTAAAAGATTTGAAGAATTTAATAGTTCTGCATTAACTCCGAAACGACCTGAAGCAATTTGCTGCCCACGTGTTTTAGAATATTTACCGAGCATATCTTTAATTTCTCCACCCTCACCATTTAAACTTACCATGTTTAATTGTTCTGCAGCCTCAGCATAAGCCCTGAATGCTGTTTCGTTTTGCGAACCAAATGACATGGAGCTAATTACAAATGGAAGACTGTGATCGCCTACTTCAATATTAACCTTTTGAGGACTAACAGGCTTTACGGACTCTTTGAAACTAGTCAAATGCCGAATAGAAATAGGTGTGGCTTCTTCTTGCTCTTGTAGTTTTTTACGATATTCTTCATAAGAACCAGTTTGGGCCAACTCACCAAGAGCCTTCCAAATACGAGGGAATATATGGAACGTTTTCCCGGCTCTTGCCTTATCGTCTCTGTAATCTTCAGAACGCTTCAATGAATCCTCTTTTAAGTAATTAAAGTCAAAACTTAGTTTATTAGAGCCAAGGAAGTTGACAATCCGTAGCGTGTCTGCAATTTCATCATGCAAACCAATAGATGAGAACAGTCTTCCATAACCTCTTAACTCATGAATCCCAATAGTGGAGATAACTTTTTCCAATCCTTTGTTTATAGATTCAAATAAGTTTTTTGTTGGGAGTATATGCTCCTCATCAGCAATTGTTGCAAATAATAGGTAAGGACTGATAGCATCTGCTCCTAATCCAAGTGCAAGAATTGAGTCGTGTAAGGTGCGAATAGATCCGGATCTCAGTACAATGGAGCATTCCCTTCTTTTATCAAATTGAATTAAAGTTTGATCAATTGCTGAAACAACTAGATGAGGATCAAGCCAAAGCTTTCCGTCCTGATGTGAATTCCCATCATCCAAAATCAGAAGAGAGTGCCCATCCTGTATCGCTTCCAAAGATTCTTTGGACAATCGATCTAAACCGTCCGCCACAGATTCCTCTTGAGAAATTGTTATGTCAAGGGAATAAGCCATACCCTTAGATTGAAAAAGATTTACAACCTGTTCGTAAGAGGGTTGCAGTATCTGTTTATTTAGTTTTGAACCGTGAGAGCCCTCCACTAAAATTGGAGATTGAAGTTCAATAAACAGTTGTTTTGGGTGTTTTGTAAACAATGAAGGTCTCTTGCCTAACATCATTCTTGTAGAAAAGTGCTCAGTTTCTCGATCTCGGTCAATTGCTGGGTTTGTTACTACAGCAACACTTTCCTTAATAAAGTCAGCTAAGTTCCTGCGCCCTGTATCAATTGCAGCCAGCGGTGCATCATGACCTAATGAGCGAATTGGTTCTGCCCCTTTTTCAGCCATTTGTTCAATTAGCTGAATATGCTCTCTGTCCCAGCCAAAAGCAGAGTACTGATTTGTCTCAACTTTTGAAATAGTAGAAACCAGTATATTCTTCTCTACTATAGGATGATCCAAACGTAATCTATAATCATTAAATTCTATTTTATCTTTTAAGCGTAAATAAACTTCTTCCTGAAATGCATCGTATTCGTATAGCTTTATTTCATCATTTTCATATTTTAATCCTACCTTCTCACCTGGGGATAAGGGCTTTGGATCGTTTACAAAATGATAGGAAGGTAGAATTCCAGGCTCAGAACCGAACAGAAAGGAAGTCTCTGTTTCTAATTGCCATAAAGGTCTTAATCCAAGGGAGTCTAAGCTAAATACCGCTTCATCCTTGAATCTTGAAATTATGCCAGCTGGTCCTTGAGCAAAGTGCCCCCAAGCTTCTCTTGTGTAAGTATATAAATCTTGAAGGTGATCAGGATATGCTTTGATTTCATTAATTATTGGGGGGAAAACAATATCCATAGCCTCAAACAGACTAAACCCATGTCTAGAGAGTAATGTATCTACAGTTCTGTTTAAATCTTGGGAATCACTTCCGCCATGTGTTAAAGTGACGCCAAGCATTTGTGCTTCATCTCTTAACTTTGCAATAGTATTTATTTCACCATTATGACCAAGTACACTAAATGGCTGAACGCGGAAAAAATTAGATTGTGTATTAGTTGAATAACGATTATGTCCTAAAGTCATGGAAGACGCAACTAATGGGTGGGCTAAATCATGAAAGTATTTTGGAAGAATATCTCCAGCTCCAAGTACTTTATATACACAATGATAATTGCTTAATGATGCAACATGAACCTCAATATCTTTCTCAATGCTAATCGTCAATTCGAAAAGAAGTTTCGAGATATCTTCTGTTTTCTCATTTGGGTAAAGAGCAACCTGCCAAAATGTAGGTTCCTGAAAAGTAGCAATTGGCCCAAGCGCACCTGAATTTGTTACTTCTTCCGTTTCATAAATCAAATCTAAATTAAACGATGAGAATAACTGTTTTATTTTGTCTTTTACATTTGGCTGTTCGGCTTCTTTTGACATAAAAAAATGACCAACAATAAATTGATCGTCATGAACTACTGCAGGATTGATTCCTTTTTTTGAAAGCTTTTCTTTCCAAAGCTCTCTAGGTATATCAATATGAATTCCGACGCCATCTCCTTCACCATTTGTAAAGCCGGCACGATGGTTCATCTTCATTAGTGCAGAAATACACAAATCAATATTTTCTTTTGTAGGGATTTTCTTTTTTTCAATGATTGAAATAATCCCACATGCATCATGTTCGTGATGATGGTGGTTTTTAAAGGTACTAGGATTCCATTTTTTATTCATAATAGTGGCCAGAACTGGCCAACACCTCCTTGGAATGGTCTTTCTGCTTTCTAGTTTGGGGTGGTGAATCTTTAAGATAGGGGATTAGCAGAATAATGAATATTCTGAATTGTAAATATCATTTTATCAAACTTAAGCGTAAAATACAATAATTATTCATTTTTATGAATGGGTTATTTTTTTGAATTTCAGGAAAAAACCAAAAAAAAGCTCAGTTTGTAAGCGTTTTCAAGGTATAAATAAAAAATTAGTTTCAATTAAGAAACTAATTTGATTGCATGGTATAGAATAATTATTCATTTTCTAATTGAGCAAATGTACGTTCAACAGCTAGTAATGTTGCCTGGATATCCTCTAAAGTGTGTGCTATTGTAACGAACCAGGCTTCATATTTAGATGGCGCCAGGTTGATTCCTTGTTGCAACATAAGTCTGAAGAACTTTGCGAACAGTTCACCATCCGTATCTTCTGCTTGGGCATAGTTTTCAATACTATTCGTTGTAAAATAAATAGTCAAGGCTCCTTTTAAACGATTAATAGTTATTGGGACATTATATGTTTTTGCGTGTTTCAATATTCCCTCTTCGAGTAACGCTCCAAGATTATCAAGGTGTTCATATACACCTTTTTCTTGTAAGAGTTCCAAACAAGCAATACCAGATAAAATGGAAGCTGGATTACCTGCCATAGTACCAGCTTGATAGGCAGGCCCTAAAGGAGCAACGGTTTCCATTATTTCCTTCTTACCACCATAGGCACCAATCGGAAGTCCTCCACCAATAATTTTACCAAGTACAGTTAAGTCAGGTCTTATTCCTAGTAAATCCTGAGCTCCCCCATAAATAAAACGGAATGCTGTAATAACTTCATCGTATATAACAAGGGCGCCAGCTTGATGGGTTAAATCGTTTATTTGTTGTAGGAAACCTTCCTTTGGTTCAACAATACCGAAATTTCCAACTATGGGTTCTACTAGTACTGCAGCTATTTGATCACCCCATTTAGCTAGTGCTTCTTTGAAGGGTTCAATATCATTGAACGGAACAGTTATAACCTCTTGGGCGATACTCTTTGGAACACCTGCAGAGTCTGGTGTACCGAGGGTAGCTGGACCTGATCCTGCAGCTACAAGTACCAAATCTGAATGCCCATGATAGCAACCAGCAAATTTTATAATTTTATCTCGACCGGTATAGGCGCGTGCAACGCGAATGGTAGTCATGACTGCCTCAGTTCCTGAGTTTACAAATCGTACCTTTTCCATGAAAGGCATGGCTTTTTTTAGCATTTTAGCAAAAGTTAGTTCATGTTCAGTAGGCGTTCCATATAAAACTCCGTTTTCTGCTGCTCGTGTAATGGCTTGAGTTATATGTGGGTGTGCATGTCCAGTGATAATGGGTCCATAGGCTGCCAAATAATCTATGTATTTATTTCCATCCACATCCCAGAAATAGGCGCCCTTAGCTCGTGACATGACAACCGGAGCACCGCCACCGACGGCTTTATAAGAACGGGAGGGGCTATTTACTCCTCCGACAATATGTTCCTGGGCTTCTTTATGTAATTGCTCTGATTTTGAAAACTTCATCGTTAACCTCCTATGTTTAACTACATATTTCACATATTTCATATGTATCTTATCATGTTCCTATGAATTTCTAAAACACAGGATTAAAGAAGATGTGATGGTTTGAGTAATCAGATTACGTTACTTATTTCTGAATGTTTAATGAAATTATCATTCAAATGAGTATTTGATCATGTAAAATATTTAAAAATAGAATGGTTATAGGGATAACTATATTTTAATGAAGTTATATGACGGACTTGTTGATTAAAATATGTATTATTAAAATATCTTCACTTCACTAAGATACTAGCATGAGGTCGTTAGTTTTCACATATGTTAGGACGAGGTGGTTTCCATGGTGAACGCGTTACTTTTAGTCGCTGTCCTCTTTAGTCTATATAAAAGTTTTAGTCAACTATTTAAAAGGCAGGAACATAAAAAAAATTATATTTCTTTTGAAAATATAGCTTTCTTATTCTTGTTATATGTAAATATTCTCGTTGGATTTGGACTCGTATACGCTATTTTTGAATTAAAAGGGACTAAGATTCTCTTGGAAAGTGGCCAACAACTATCAGGTAGTTTTTTAGATATTTTATCCTCTTCTTTTTATTTTAGTGCCATCACCCTTTTGTCTGTAGGGTATGGAGATATTAGTCCGGTTGGAATCGGAAGATCCATCTCAATATTGGAAGCGTTAATTGGATACATCATTCCAGCAGCATTTGTTGTCAGGAGTATGGTAGATTATGAAAAGACACCTTAGTTGTTATTTTATTCCTATTCGGTTAATTTAATAATAATTAAGATAAGGAGAGTGACGGAATGACAATAGTTGGTTTAGATGCATTTGAACTTGAATTGATGGCAAGTAATGGGGAAAAGGTGAAGTTATCAGATTTTAAAGGAGAAAAAAACATTGTTTTATATTTTTATCCTAAAGATATGACACCCGGGTGTACAACAGAAGCTTGTGACTTCAAGGATCATAATGAGAGTTTTAAAGATTTAAATACAGTCATTATAGGTGTTAGTACAGATTCAATAGAAAAGCATCGGAAATTCATCGGGAAATACGGACTCCCTTTTCTACTTTTAGTGGATGAGGACAATGAATTGAGTGAAGCATTTGAAGTATGGAAGTTAAAGAAAAATTTCGGCAAAGAATACATGGGAATTGAAAGATCAACATTTATTATTAATAAAGAAGGGGAAATTGTTAAAGAGTGGAGAAAAGTAAGTGTCAAAGGTCATGTAGTTGAAGCTTTAGGTTTTATTAGAGAGACACTCTAAGTAGAGCATCCCTACATCCTAAAACTATGCTAATTAGCTTGCTATTTTATAGCATAGTTCAATTGTAAAAATCCAATAAACGTTAAGAAAAATAAAACATAATTTCGTCAAACACAAGAAGAAAATAATAGAGAAAGGAATAGTTACTATGATAGAAAATGTAAGTCATATCACTTTTGTCGCAAAAGATTTAGACAAGACAACTGAACTATTTAAAGATTTATTCGAAGCTGAAGAAGTTTATTATAGTGGGGAAAAAGCACATTCTTTATATAAAGAAAGGTTCTTCATAATTGGAGGACAGTGGATGGCAGTGATGGAAAATAAGGATATTGTCAATAAAACTTATCATCATGTTGCTTTTAAAATTAAAGAAGAAGATATAGATACTTATTTAAAGAAGATAAAAGAGTTGAACCTAGATTTGAAACCACCCAGACCAAGAATAAAAGGGGAAGGGCATTCCATTTATTTTTATGATTATGATAATAATCTTTTCGAACTACATACTGGAACATTAAAAGAAAGATTAAATTCCTACAAGGCAGTGGATAGTAAAGAGTAATTTGAACTAACAAGCTAATAGAAATTGTTCACTTATTACGTTAACGGGTAGCTTTAATTGAGGAAGACAAATTAAAAAAGGACGCTTGGGTATTATTACCCAAGCGTATTTGTTTGCTATTTCTACTGTTAATTATGGTGCTACAATTAGAGTATCTTTGCGTGTTATTTCGTTTGCTTCTCCACGATATCTAAACTACTTAAATGTTATCTTAGGACCCTTTTTTTTATTACTTACTTTTGTCAAATAAAAAATGACTATGTAAATTGACTACTAAATTATTCCGCAGTTACTTCGCTTTCATCTTTGTTAGATTTTCTAAGAGGTATTTCCCTTATGAAAAAAGTGAGGAAAAATGCAAACAGCATGATAATAGCACCAATAATAAATACCCCAGTTAAAGAAAAAGCCAAAGATTCTCGAAGAATCACGATAAGTTGATCAAATAATGGGAGCATATCAGCACTGAGACTACTCTTAGCTTGTTCAAGTTGTTCAGGATTCATTAATATTTGTGGGTTTGAAAAGGAACTAAGTCCTCCTGTAGAAAAACCTGAAGGTAATAGTGTCATTGATTCCTGAATCTTTTCTTCCATCCTAACGGTCATAATGGAACCCATAATAGCTACACCGACTGTCCCTCCGATCTGACGGAATAATTGTGTAGATGCAGTCGCTACTCCTAAGTTTGCCTGACTTACTGCGTTTTGAACGGTCAAGGTGAAAACTGGGAAGCAAGCACCTAATCCCAATCCTACTATTATCATATTTATTACAGCAGTCCAATTAGCGGTGTCTTTAGACATCATTGACATTGAAGCCATTCCAATAGCCATAACTAGTAAACCACATAAAGCAAATACCTTATACTTACCTGTCTTTGTAATAAACTGGCCAATAATAGCACTTGAAATGACCATACTAACCATCATTGGCATCATAATTAAGCCGGATGCTGTAGCCGAAGTACCGATTACACCTTGAATAAAAAACGGCATATACATTATTGCTCCGAACATTCCAGCACCTAGCATGAATCCGATGATATTAGATAATGTAAATATATCATTCTTAAATAATGAAAGTGGCAATACAGGGCTTTTCGCTCTTTTTTCAACTTGAATAAATAAGAAAAAAGACATGATTGATGTAATAAACAAGCCTATAATCATAGGTGAATCCCATGCGTACTTTGTTCCTGCCCATGAAAAGGCGAGCAATAAAGGTACTATGATAAAGGTAATCAGAATGGAGCCTGCATAATCAATCTTCTCAGCGGGCTTCCTTTCAACACTTGGAAAAAGGGATAAAATTAATAAAAATGCTACAATTCCAAAAGGAAGGAACACCCAAAACACCCATTTCCAGTGTATATGATCAACAATCCATCCACCGAGTGTAGGTCCGAATACACTTGCTAAACCAAATACGGATCCCATTAACCCTTGCCATCGTCCGCGTTCACGTGGTGGAAATAAATCACCCACTGCTGTAAATGCAGTAGACATAATCATCCCTGCGCCAAATCCTTGAATTCCTCTATAAATGATTAGATGAATGATACTTTCGGCAGTACCACATAAGAGAGAGCCGACGATAAAAATCCCAATTCCGATTAAAATAAAGGGTTTACGACCATATATATCAGAAAGCTTACCAACTAAAATAGCAGTAACGCTTGATGTTAACATAAATATTGTAAATACCCAGTTGAAATACTGAATTCCACCAAGTTCTGAAACGATTCTTGGGAGCGCGGTTCCTACAATTGTCTGGTTCAAAGCCGCGAATAACATTGCGGACATTATGGCAATCATAATGGTGATTTTTTTTCTTTGGTCAAGATCCTCCATGTTGTTACCTCCAATAATAAAATAATTTTTTTTTGAATTTGAATAAACTCTCTTAACTTAAAAATCAGTCAATTTATTAAATAACGAGTAAGGATATTCTGTAATTTTGTGAGTAAGTTCTTATTTTAGATTTATTCCTGACTTTGTTAAGGAAATCTCTACAACTATACGGTAATCTTCGGAGCGTACTCTTGTAACAAGAAGTTTTTTAACTAAAGAATTACTAACAGATGTTATATGACTAGATATAACCTTTAGTTCACTTTAATATAGAAGGAATTTTTTGGTTTCCATTCTCAAACAAATATATAAAAGTACAAACTCACTACTGTTTATCTCATTCCAAAGGATTACATTGAATCCCTAGGGAATTTCTCGAAATTTGTGATGTATGGTGTATGGTCTTTCCAATTCATACATAAGTTCAAGTCTATTTTCCATTTTTATTTAACAGATAAATGATTCACTAAGTTAATCATTTATCTGTTAAATAAAAATGTCAACTATATTGATGAAAAATGAGGCATCAGTCTATACAACTCTGGTAACCATTGAATATTGTAATAGTACAGGGATACCCCCTCAATTGAATAGAGCTATTTGAGCGAGAGAAATCTCGCCCTTTTTAGTTTCGAAATAAATGAAGGGGGTTTATAATAAAGTAATCAGCTATTGTAAGTAGTTCGCCTTGTGTTATTACCATTAGCTATTAAAGTACGAAGACGTTTGAACTTACAAGTGCTATTTTCGTATAGACTAAAGGACTGTCGATCAAAACAAAACTTATTTCGAAGTGATTCTCTATTTAAGATAGCCCTATATTTATAAATAGTAAGAGTACGGTCTTTTGAGGAGGAAGAAAATGAAAATACTAACTACTTTTCGAGTTAAGGAAGAAAAAAGAAGTGAATTGATAAAGGCGAATCAAGATGATAACTTTTTCTTCTTTTCAAATATTACTGAAGCAGAGAGCGACATAGAAGATGCTGAAATTTTGATTACATACGGTGAGGATTTGACCCCAATTCATATTGAACAAGCAAAAAAGCTTAGATGGATAATGGTTATGTCTGCTGGAATGGAGAAAATGCCTTTTAAGGAAATTAAATCAAAGAATATCATGGTTACAAATGCTCGTGGAATTCATAAAATCCCTATGGCTGAATATACACTTGGAATGATTCTTCAGGTTTCCAAACAAACTAAATTACTTTATGGTCAGGAAAAAGAAGGTAAATGGAACCGTTTCATTCAAACGTCAGAGGTATTTGGAAAAACAATTCTAATAATTGGAGTAGGTGCCATTGGTGGTCAGATAGCCAAGTTATGCAAAGCTTTTGGAATGACAGTATTGGGAATAAGTAAAAGTGGCGTTCAGTCAAAGTATATTGACCATATAGGAAGTACGAATGAATTGATAGATCTATTGCCACAAGCGGATTTTATTGTTTCAGTATTACCAAGCACGATGGAAACGAAATACATGCTGTCTCGAGAACATTTCATGAAAATGAAAGACAGTTCTGTTTTCATTAATATAGGTAGAGGAGATGTAGTTGAAGAATCTATCCTCATAAATGCGCTTGAGGATCAACTAATTGCCCATGCTGTTCTTGATGTATTTGAAAATGAACCACTGTCTGCTGATCATGTTTTTTGGGAAATGGAAAACGTGACAGTTACTCCTCATATCTCCAGCATAACATCTAATTATTTGCCGAGAGCTTTTCAAATATTTGAAGAAAATCTTAATATCTATAAAAGTAAGAAATTGAATTTTATTAACTTAATTGATTTGGAACGGGGGTATTGAAATGAAAATTTATACGAAGTCTGGAGATAAAGGAACAACTTCATTGGTATACGGTGACAGGGTTGGGAAGAATGATAGTCGTGTTGAAGCATATGGCACTTGTGATGAAGCGAATTCATTAATTGGTTTAGCGTTAAGTTATATAAAGGAAGAAATAAATAATTCAATTGAAATAGAAAAGGTTTTTCATCGTATTCAAACGACTATCTTTCATGTTGGAGCAGAACTAGCAACTCCGGCAGGCAAGGAAGTGAAGTGGAAATTGACAGAAGAAGATTTATTGTGGCTAGAATCAATTATAGATACATGGGATGAGCAACTTCCTGTCTTATCAAATTTCATCTTACCGGGAGGATCTAAAGCAGGAGCGACATTACATCTAGCACGAACAGTTGTAAGGAGAGCTGAAAGAAGAGCAGTTATTATTGAAGGGGTAAATCCGGTAGTATTATCATATCTAAATCGACTATCAGATTTTTTGTTTGTAGCTGGGAGATATATTAACCTGCAATTTAAATCGGTAGAACAGACTTTACATGAGGATAAGTAAAGAATTAATGAGTTAAACTATTGAACATAAACAGAAGCCTGGAGTTTGACACGAAAAGATTGTTCACGTACACTATTTATAACAATTATAAAGTAATAATGCTTTTTAAAGTGAGGTGTATGTTGGTGTCAATACAATTAAAAGATGCACTTGTAACTTTGAAGGATACAGGAGTGAGAATTACTCCACAGCGTCATGCCGTCCTAGAATATTTAATTCAAACCATGTCGCATCCTACCGCTGATGAAATTTACAAATCCCTAGAAGGGAAATTTCCTAACATGAGTGTTGCCACTGTGTATAATAATCTTAGAGTTTTTCGTGAGGCGGGATTAGTAAAGGAATTGACATACGGAGACTCATCGAGTCGCTTCGACTATGTGACAAGTGACCACTATCATGTAATTTGCGAAGTATGTGGTAAAATTGTTGATTTTCATTATCCGGCTTTAAATGAAGTTGAAGAATTAGCTTCTCACGTTACTGGATTTAAAGTATCTCATCACAGGATGGAAACGTATGGTACATGTCCTGATTGTATAAAGGTCCAAAATCAATAAAAAAGAAAGCTGACTCTTTATAAAAGTCAGCTTTCTTTTTTCTCTTTACGGTTATAACTCTCGTCAAACTCCTTGCCCTCTAACCCTCGGTCAAGTGTAAGTGGTTCGTTACAGTGCATACAAATGTCAACTCTACCAAGGATCTTTGTGGGCTTTTCACAACTAGGGCATGTTACGTGAACAGCCTTAGTAGAAAGCATTCCAATCCAAAAATAGACAACTGTACTTGCGACGATGAAAAGTAAGCCCAGAATCATAAAAATACTGGTAACCCAGACATTTTCTTGAAAGAAAATCCCGATATACATAACAATAAACCCGATGAAAATTAGGCTTAATGCAAAAGTTCTTATTTTATTGATCTTACTTGAATATAATTTTGCCATGAACGTCCCTCCTGGATAATACTATAACATAAAAGTGACTAAGGCTGAAATGAGAATGAATTCAGCTAAATTGTGACATAGACAACTAATAACCTAAAATTATTAGAAGGGATTTTCACTTAACTTGTCGAACCTATTAAGACATAATTAAAAATGGCTCTGTTAAAACTCAATGTTGATTTTCAAATGAAGTTGATTGAAGTGGAAGGTGCGAGACTCCGCCCGCCCCACGGAAAGCGAGTGTTCTGGAACAAGATCCCCTTATTTTCAGGGTAGCCTTAAAAATAAATTTAGGTAGTGTATTGGAGGGAACTGGGTATGGAAGATTTATTGCGTCCTATTTATCAGGAGAGAGCAAGCCATGCTAACACCTTAGGGATATTATTAATAGAGAAAAGACGTCAAAATAATCCTTTGACTGACAACTTCGATGTTATTTTGTTTGTAATAGTAAAGGATATTGAAACATCTACATTGTTAAAACATTTTCAATTAGATTCAGGCAAAATAGCTGTATTGAAAGTGGTGAATGAAAGTCAATTAGACGAATGGATTAAACTTGGAAGCAATCGAAAAGTATACGAGTGGGTAATAGGTGGAAAAGTTTTGTTTGAACGAAATGAATATATTACCCAATTGAAGCAAGAATTATTCGACTTCCCTTTAGGTGATCGAAAAAAAAGAATTGGCTTAGAATTTGCTAAACTAATAAGGAGATATACTGAGGGGAAAGAACTTTTTGAACTAGGGCATTTGTTAGATGCCTATAATAATATTGTCCATGCATTACATCACCTTGCTAGATTATCTGTAATTAACAATGGATTCCATCCTGAAATAACTCTTTGGAGTCAAGTTAGAAAAATAGAACCAGAGGTATTTAAACTTTACCAGGAGCTAGTTGAAAGTGACGAGCCATTAAAGAAAAAGTTAGAGTTACTCTTTCTAGCAAGTGAATTTTTAATTAATTCAAGTACTAAAGTAGGATCCTTGCATTTAATGGAAGTATTTGAAGAAAATGAAAAGTGGACAATTCAAGAATTAGTTGTACATAAAGAAATTAAGGACTATTCGGTTGATTTTGAAGCTTTGTTAGTATTCCTTATTGAACGTAAGATTGTGAAGATATCAATAGAAGAAACAAAAGGGAAAGGGATATTCCGTCGGATCTATAGTACCATTTAATGTTTTTTCAATAATAGGTCTATTTTTTCATTAAACTATTGACGCGACTTTGCATTACATGGTATATTACTCTTTGTCGCTGAAACGCAAGTTCAACTTTTTGAAAAAAAGTATTTTTAAAAAGGATTGACTAAGTGATGCCGGAAGTGTTATATTAATAAAGTCGCTTCTTGGTGACGGAGAAAATGTTCTTTGAAAACTAAACAAAACTTCAAGCGTGACTTGGACCTACGGGTTCAACGTCAAAATGAAACAAACATTTGTTTAATCGCTAAGGCGAGGTAACGAATGTAGGATATTTTCACTCATGTGAAAATGCCTAGCCGGTGTAAAATTGAGCAATCAAACACTTTATTGGAGAGTTTGATCCTGGCTCAGGACGAACGCTGGCGGCGTGCCTAATACATGCAAGTCGAGCGAATCCCTTCGGGGATTAGCGGCGGACGGG
>JBFILZ010000053.1:0-16534 GCA_041611945.1 Bacillus sp. (in: firmicutes) | reverse complement strand
CGTATCTAGAAATCATACTTAAGTTGTATAGTAATAAGTAATGAACCATAACTTCAGGAAAGTAGCTTGTTAGCTCTCGAAAACAGGTGAAATAATAGGTTTCCTGTATATTGTGATAAAAAAAAGGATAGCAGCTTAATGGTGTAAACGGTTGACTAGTGCAAGAAATTTCAAAACTATTGGAAATTTTATTGAATATGACCTTAAGTTCCCCTTTAGAGGAATCTGTAAGAAATGATATAAATCTAGCTTCAGTCATATAATAGTGGTCTAGTATTGTATTATTGAGTTTGTAAGAATTTTCTCCAATTTTCTCTAGGGGAAAAGAAACGTTTTGACCATAACTAAAATCAAAAAGTGAATTAAGCTCGGGAATTCGCTTTAACAGGTTGACCATGGTTATTTTTTCTCCATCTAAATGTTCAACCTGAAACATAGCTTCTGCAAAGTGAGAAAATAGACCGTTCTTTTGAACTTTCACTTCATCCTTCAGAAAATCATAAGATTGCTTTTTTCTCTTTCTAGTTGAGACCCCGTGGGCAAGGACTGATGTTGATTCAGGATAGTGAGGATCAACAGAAAGTAAGCAAGCCTTTAGTAACTGTGTCATTCCATAAAATAATAGGACAGGCTTGATTGAAAGAGTGGCTTGCTCCGATAACTGGTAATAACTTTTTGCATGTTGTAGGTAGTAAATAAAAGGATAGCTATTTTGATAGCTTTTCTTCTCGGCATCCTCTATCTTGGTTTTTTTATATATCTTAAATAAGAGTTCTTGTACATTTGCAGAAGAATGAAAGGGAGTGTATGTATGCCATACATTTTGATGATCTAACAAGGTTTTTCCTCCAAGAATAATATTTTTAGAAATTTCAAACATAAACAAGGTTCCTTGACAGTATTTTAACCAATTGTTAAGCTACTAATAATCTTTTTCGAATATAAGGGGGATAAGGGTATGTGGGAGAGTAAATTTGCTAAAGAAGGATTTACATTTGATGATGTATTATTGATTCCAGCTAAATCTGAGGTTATACCTCGTGACGTGGACGTTCGAACAATCCTGTCTGAAACGGTAAAATTAAACATACCAATTATTAGTGCGGGAATGGATACAGTTACGGAAGCTGAGATGGCTATAGCAATGGCAAGACAAGGTGGATTAGGTATTATTCACAAGAATATGTCAATTGAACAGCAGACCGAACAAGTTGATAAGGTTAAGCGCTCTGAAAGTGGAGTAATTACGAACCCCTTCTTTTTAACTCCTGAACATCAAGTTTACGATGCTGAACACTTGATGGGGAAGTATCGTATCTCGGGAGTTCCTATTGTAAATCAAATGGATGAAAAGATTCTAGTAGGTATCCTCACTAACCGTGATTTAAGGTTTATACAAGATTTTTCGATTAAGATTGAAGATGTAATGACAAAGGAAAATTTAGTTACAGCTCCTGTTGGAACAAATTTAGAACAAGCTGAAAAAATATTACAACAATATAAAATTGAAAAACTCCCATTGGTAGACGAAAAAGGAATATTAAAGGGGCTTATTACAATAAAAGATATTGAAAAGGTCATCGAGTTTCCATCTTCCGCTAAGGACAGTCAAGGTAGATTGTTAGTGGGTGCAGCGGTAGGTGTAACAGCTGACACTTTGCTTCGAGTGGAAAAACTAATAAATGCAAGTGTTGATTGTATTGTATTAGATACAGCGCATGGTCAATCAAAAGGTGTGATTGAGAAGGTTCGTGAGATTAAAAATGCATACCCAAAGATTACTTTAATTGCAGGAAATGTAGCGACAGCTGATGCTACTAGAGAACTAATTGAAGCTGGTGCCGATGTTATTAAAGTTGGTATTGGTCCGGGTTCTATTTGCACAACTAGAATCGTAGCTGGGGTTGGAGTACCACAAATTACAGCAATTTATGACTGTGCTACAGAAGCTAAGAAACATGGTGTAGCAATAATAGCAGATGGTGGAATAAAATATTCTGGAGATTTAGTGAAGGCTTTAGCTGCGGGTGGACATGCAGTTATGCTTGGTAGTATTTTAGCCGGGGTATCAGAAAGTCCAGGGGACCGTGAAATATATCAGGGACGTCAATTTAAAGTATATCGTGGAATGGGTTCAGTAGCTGCTATGGAAAAAGGTAGCAAAGACCGTTATTTCCAAGAAAATAATCAGAAGGCAGTACCAGAGGGTATAGAAGGAAGAGTTCCATATAAAGGTCCTCTTTCGGATACAATTTACCAGTTAATTGGTGGGATAAGATCTGGTATGGGTTATTGTGGATCTAAGACATTATTTGATTTAAGGGAAAAATCCCAATTTGTGAGAATGACAGGGGCAGGATTAAGAGAAAGCCACCCTCATAATATACAAATAACAAAAGAAGCACCAAACTATTCACAATAAATAGCGAATTGGGCATCTGCGCTTTCTTTTTTAGACAGAGACTATATTTCTCTGTCTATTTTTTTGAGCCAACTTATGCTAATATATTAAAGACAACTTAAGAGGAGGGGATTGAGAGTGAAAGAGAGAAATAAATCTTTCCTTTTTTATTTATGCTTAGTATTCACATTAGTTTTAACTTCTACATTTACAGAAAGCAGAGTATCTGCTGAATTAGATATATTAGGTGTTGAGGCTCAAACAGCAATTTTAGTAGATGCAGAATCTGGAATGATTCTTTTTGAGAAAGACTCCGATGTAGCATTACCTACAGCAAGTATGACGAAAATGATGACAGAATACCTTGTATTAGAGGCACTTGCTGAGGGAAAAATTACAGCAGATCAAGAGACAGGTATTTCAAATTATGTTTATCAAATCTCTCATTTTAGAAATTTATCAAATGTTCCTCTAAGAGCCGATGGGAAATATACAGTAAAAGAACTTTATGAAGCTATGGCGATTTACTCCGCGAACGGTGCAACAATTGCGTTAGCAGAATTAGTAGCTGGATCTGAAACGAATTTTGTAAAAATGATGAATGATAAAGCTGCAGAACTTGGGTTAGAGACGTATAAATTTGTAAACTCAACTGGACTAAACAATGAAGATTTGCTGGGTCAACACCCAAAAGGAACAAAAGCAGATGAGGAGAACTTGATGTCAGCTAAATCTACTGCTGAATTAGCTTATCACTTACTAAAGGATTATCCAGAAGTGCTTGATATAGCAAGTATTCCTAAAATGAAGTTTAGAGAAGGTACTGATGATGAAATTGATATGAGTAACTGGAACTGGATGTTACCTAGCTTGGTTTACGGCTACGAAGGAGTAGACGGACTAAAAACAGGTACAACAGATTTAGCAGGTTACTGTTTCACTGGAACAGCACAAAAAGATGGCGTACGTTTAATCTCTGTCGTTATGAAATCAAATTCGTATCGAACTAGATTTGATGATACAGCTAAATTATTCAATTATGGATTTAGTAATTTTGAAACTCAAGAATTATTTCCTGAAGGATATAGAGTGAATGATTATTCATCTCTTCCAGTAGTTAAAGGTAAAGATAAAGCCGTTGAGGTAGAAACAAAGCAAGCTATCACCCTTTTAATAAAAAGAGGTGAAAAAGAAGAGTATATACCAGAGATAAAAATAGACGAGAAAATCTTAACAAAAGAGGGAGCTTTAACGGCTCCTATCGAAAAAGGAACAAAAGTTGGTACAATGTCCGTAAGTTATAAAGGAGAAGGACTTAATTTCCTTTCTTCGAATGGGATAGCATTAACTGAAACTGATTTGATAACGACAACATCTGTTGAAAAGTCCAGTTGGTTTGTTTTATTCATGCAAGCAATTGGTGGATTTTTTGCCGATATCTGGTCAAGTGCTGCTAATGGAATAAAAGGTTTATTTTAAAGATGAACTCCCTAAATAGGGAGTTTTTTTTTGATGTTTTAAAAAAAAAGATGCAACCATCATATAATTCAGACATCATAGTAATCTTCTTTGTATTTTTCATTTCTAAATAGTATGTTTTTTTGCTTTTTTACGGTAAAATAATACAATGATAAGTAGATTGTAATCTTGTCTCTTTTTTTGCTTAAAAGAAAGTAGTTATACTTTCTTACAAAATAAGAAAAACTATGGGAATATCCAGGGTTATTCTATTGGAATAAAGAAGGTATTCATACATACAGGGGGTATAATAAGATGGCTCAATTAGGTACTGAACGTGTAAAAAGAGGAATGGCAGAAATGCAAAAGGGTGGCGTTATCATGGATGTTGTTAACGCTGAACAAGCAAAGATTGCAGAAGAAGCTGGTGCAGTTGCTGTAATGGCATTAGAGCGTGTACCTGCAGATATTCGCGCGGCTGGTGGAGTTGCTCGTATGGCAGATCCAACTATTACTGAACAAGTTGTTAAGGCTGTATCCATTCCGGTTATGGCAAAAGCACGTATTGGTCACATTGTGGAAGCTCGTGTACTTGAGGCACTAGGTGTGGATTATATTGATGAAAGTGAAGTATTAACTCCTGCTGATGAGGAGTATCATATTGATAAGAGACAATTTACAGTACCATTTGTTTGTGGTTGCCGCGATCTAGGAGAAGCTTCAAGACGTATAGGTGAAGGTGCATCAATGCTCCGCACAAAAGGTGAGCCTGGGACTGGGAATATTGTTGAAGCTGTTCGTCATATGAGGAAAGTAAATGCTCAAGTTCGTAGACTAGTATCTATGAGCGAAGATGAAGTAATGATGGAGGCAAAACTGATTGGTGCTCCATTTGAACTATTATTAGAAATTAAACGTCTAGGCCGTTTGCCAGTTGTTAACTTTGCTGCTGGCGGGATAGCAACTCCAGCAGATGCAGCCTTAATGATGCAGTTAGGTGCAGATGGAGTATTTGTTGGGTCAGGAATCTTTAAATCGGATAACCCTGCAAAATTTGCTCGCGCAATTGTTGAAGCAACGACACATTATCAAGACTATGAATTAATTGCTTCACTTTCAAAGAACTTAGGAAGTGCAATGAAAGGTGTAGACATTGCATCATTACTACCAGAACAACGCATGCAAGAGCGTGGTTGGTAATATAAGGGGTTTGTTAAATGGTTAAGATTGGAGTTCTAGGTCTACAAGGAGCGGTCCGTGAGCATATAATCGCATTAGAACAATCAGGTGCTGAGGCCATTGTTGTTAAAAGACCTGAACAGCTAGATGGGTTGGATGGGTTAGTGATCCCTGGTGGAGAAAGTACAACGATGCGTCGTCTTATTGATAAATATGATTTCATGAAGCCATTAAAAGATTTCGCCTCAGAAGGTAAGCCAATGTTTGGTACTTGTGCTGGTTTAATACTATTAGCTAAGAATATCGTTGGACATGACGAGCCGCATATAGGGGTAATGGATATTAGAGTAGAAAGAAATGCATTCGGTAGGCAAAAAGAGAGCTTTGAAGCCGAATTGATGATTACAGGTGTTGCGGATGATTATATTGGTGTATTTATAAGGGCACCATATGTAGTAGAAGTAGGAGAAGAAGTAGAAGTCCTATCGAAACATAATGGTAGGATTGTTGCAGCAAGACAAGGTCAATTTCTAGGATGTGCATTCCATCCAGAACTAACGGATGACCACCGTTTTGCTCTGTATTTCGTCAATATGGTGAGAGAATCTAAAAAGAACTAGAATAAACTCTTGAAAAATGAACAAACTTATAGTAAATTATTAATTACTTAAATTTGTTACATAAAATCGATGACAGGAACTAGTAACATGTATCCTTTCTTAAGAGAGTCGGTGGCTGGTGTGAGCCGATGTAAGGACATTGTGAATCCATCCTAGAGTGAAATATCGAAGGGGTATACCTTGTAGATATTTTCGGCTTTCTGCCGTTATTTAGACCCAAGAGGAAAATAGATTTTTCTATTTTTAATTAGGGTGGCAACGCGGGTTAACTCTCGTCCCTTTACATAGGGACGGGAGTTTTTTGTATTTTTATATGAAATGGGAGGTATATTATGCTTGATTTAAAACATATTCGTGCTAATTTTGAGGAAGTAAAAGAAAAACTTAAGTTCCGTGGTGAGGATTTATCTGTTTTAGGTAATTTCGAAGAGTTAGACACAAAAAGGAGAACATTAATTTCAGATGCTGAGGTGTTAAAAAGTAAACGAAATGAAGTATCTGAGCAAATATCTGTTTTAAAAAGGGAAAAAAAAGATGCGAATACGCTTATTCTTGAAATGCGGGAAGTTGGAGAAAAAATAAAAGTTTTAGATGATGTTCTAAGGGAAGTTGAGCAAGAGTTAGAGTTGCTTCTTCTGTCCATTCCTAATATTCCACATGAAAGTGTTCCAATTGGTGAGACTGAGGATGATAATGTTCCCATTCGTTCTTGGGGAGAACATCCTAAATTTACATTTGAACCGAAGCCTCACTGGGATCTAGCAACTAATCTAGGGATTTTAGATTTTGAACGTGCGGGAAAGGTAACTGGAAGTCGGTTTGTCTTCTATAAAGGCCTTGGTGCAAGGTTAGAACGAGCATTAATGAACTTTATGTTAGACTTACACATTGAAGAGCATGGGTATGAAGAAGTAATCCCCCCATTCATCGTTAATCGTGATAGCATGACTGGTACAGGACAACTCCCTAAGTTTGAAGAAGATGCTTTTAAGATTGTTGGAGAAGACTATTTCCTGGTTCCTACGTCTGAAGTACCTGTTACAAATATGCACCGTGATGAGATCTTAAGTGTAGAGCAGCTACCTATCAATTACGTAGCGTTTAGTGCATGCTTCCGCTCAGAAGCTGGTTCAGCAGGTCGAGATACAAGAGGATTAATTCGCCAGCACCAATTTAATAAAGTAGAACTAGTGAAGTTTGTGAAACCTGAAGAGTCATATAATGAATTAGAAAAATTAACATCTCAAGCAGAAAAGGTATTACAGCTATTAGAGCTACCTTATCAAGTATTAAGTATGTGTACCGCCGATCTTGGTTTTACTGCTGCGAAAAAGTATGATATTGAAGTCTGGATTCCAAGCTACAGTACCTATAGAGAAATCTCATCATGCAGTAATTTTGAGTCATTTCAAGCACGTCGTGCAAATATTCGTTTTCGTTCAGAACCGAAAGCAAAACCAGAGCATGTTCATACATTAAATGGATCTGGTTTAGCTCTTGGGAGAACGGTTGCTGCTATCTTAGAGAATTATCAACAGGAAGATGGAACAATCGTCATACCAAAAGTGTTAAGACCATATATGGGGAATAAGGAAGTAATTAAGTAATTACTAAAGAGTTTTGAAATCTCTATCAATACTGTTAGGAAAAATAAAATAGCACAAATAATAAAGATAATTACTAACATGACTTGATAAACTCACAAAAAACGCTTGGAATATTTTAAACGGCCACCCAATAGTTAAAAACTATTAAACAATTGGAGTTGCAGTTCAAAAATAAAATCCGAGCGTTTTATTGTACAAATGGATTTAACTGTTCAAAATTACATGATGAATATTAACTTACTTTGTTAGCTTGTTCATTAATCTTTTTCACAATAACTAACATTTCATTGTTCTCTAATTGTTGTTGTTCTAAGATTTTTGATATTTTTCCAACTTTGAAAAAGAGATAAAATAAAATTCCAAATTGTATTATTGTAAGTAAAACAGTTAAAACAGTCATAGTACCCATTTGTCCCTCCAATAGTTATTTTTCGGATTATTATTCCGGCACTAATTACCAATTACAGTGAGTTGTTTTTAATAAAAATCCTTATAACAATGTTAACATAAAATAACTTTTGAACTCCCACAATAATAAATGGTTGTTTTCGTCTACTTAGTTTCCTTTTGCGCATGCGGGAAATGACCCACATAGTTAGAATCAACAATTTTTAATATTGATCCGTATCTCTTTCTTTTAACATAAGGATTTGCATTAAATTGCCTACTATAATAATGCTTTTTGTAAATAGAGGACGTATTTATAATTTAACATTATTAAAATTTATTAATGTATTGACATGTAATGATATATTTGTTATTATAATAAATGTCGAATACGGAGGAATACCCAAGTTTGGCTGAAGGGATCGGTCTTGAAAACCGACAGGGGTGTCAAAACCCGCGGGGGTTCGAATCCCTCTTCCTCCTCCATTTCTAAATATTAAAATCAACAGTTAAACGCATAATTAATTGGAGATTGTCAAAGTTCATTACCTAGGTAATGAACTTTTTTGTATGTGCAAAAAAAGAGATGTGCATAATTTTGCACATCTCTCACTTATATTTTTATAGGACTTTTTTGTTTCTTTGTTTGATACATAGAATTTCCGATTTTCTGAATGATTGGTTCAATCGAATTTTCATTTTGTATCACATCATAGTCATTTATATTTAATCGTAAAACAGGGCACCCGTTAAAGTTATTAATCCAGTTTTCATATCGAGTATGCATCTCTTTCCAATACTCAATAGGTGTTTGTTGTTCCATTGGTCTCCCTCGTACTTTTATTCGATCTAATATATCATCTATACTACCTTCTAAATAAATTAATAAATCAGGATGAGGGAAGTATGGAGTCATAACCATGGCGTCAAATAGGCTTGTATAAGTTTCATAATCAACTTTTGTCATGGTTCCTTTTTCAAAATGCATCTTTGCAAAAATGCCAGTGTCCTCGTATATCGAACGGTCTTGAATAAATCCGCCTCCATATTCAAAAATCTTCTTTTGTTCTTTAAAGCGTTCAGCTAAAAAATAAATCTGTAAGTGGAAGCTCCATCTTTGGAAGTCTTGATAGAATTTATCAAGATATGGGTTAGAATCTACTTTTTCAAAGGAGGTTCTAAAACCAAGTGTATTTGCCAATGCATTTGTCATGGTCGATTTTCCAACCCCTACTGTACCTGCTATGGTTATGACTGCATCACTTGGTATCTCGTATTTTTCTCTTAGATTCATAAAACTGCTCTCCCTTTTACAATTAATTCAACTTCAGAAAGGATTGTATCTAAATCGTTTTTATTAAGGACAAAGTCAAGGTTATCTCCATTAATTTTTATGATGGGTATATGTGGATTATTTTGCTCGAAATCATACATTGCCTGATCATAATCTTCGATAAGTTGTTGTAAATAGGAGGCGCTCATGTTGCTTTCTATTTCTCGACCACGGATTGCTACTCGGTTTAATAAAGTATCGAGACTCGCATGTAAATAAATAATCACATTTGGAGTTGGCATATCAGCCGTTAAAATGTCATATATCTGTTTGTATTTACCAAATTGATAGGGACTTAATGTTCTTTTTGCGAAAATAATATTTTTCATACTATGATAATCAGCGACTACTGGATATTCTTTCTTTAAATAGTCCTTATGAATGTCTGACAACTGTTTATAACGATTGCAGAGAAAAAACATTTCTGTTTGGAAACTCCACTCTTCTATATCAGAGTAAAATTTACCTAAAAAAGGATTTTCATCCACTATTTCTTTTAATAACTGGTATTCTAATCGTTTAGCGATTTGTTTAGCTAAAGATGTTTTTCCGACTCCAATAGGACCTTCAACTGTAATAAATGGTGTTTGATTCATTGGTTGCTCCCCCTACTCCACAAAAACACAATATCTGTCAAAAAACTACATTTTTAGTGACAAGCATTATTCTATCACAGAGTGAAAGAAGTAAGTCATGAAAAAAAAAAAAAACCTACTTTTTTCAGTAGGTTTCGATTCTATCTTTTCGTTACATTAAAGTTTTCATTAATGAGTAACCAATTTTGCGGGAAAGGTAGGCCGAGTTTCCAATAACTAATACCACGAAGTCCAAGTTCTTTGATGAGATCAAATTTTGCTTGTATCGATCTTGCATCTTCAAACCATACCTTATGATTTTTCCCCTCTGCATCCGTGTAATTATAGTGAGGGGCTTGCGCTTTATAATCGTATTGAATGGATACTTTTTGCTGAAAGGCTAGTTCAATTGCTCTTTGTGGACTAACTGCTTTTGCATACTCTCCCCCTTTAACATATGGTAGTGTCCAATCATACCCATACAAGTTTTGACCCATCATTATTTTTGACGCTGGCATCTCTGTTAATGCATACTCTAGTACTTCACGTACAGGGCCTATTGGAGAGACAGGCATAGCTGGGCCACCGCTATACCCCCATTCATAGGTCATGATTACGACAAAATCAGCGATTTCTCCATGTGCTTTATAGTCATGAGCTTCATACCATTTGCCTTTCTGGTCTGCACTTTTCTTAGGTGCTAGAGCAGTAGACATTAAGTATCCTTCCGCAGAAAGTCTGGATTTTGCTTTCCTTAAAAAAGTGTTATATCGTTCACGATCCTCCGGGCGAAGAAACTCCATATCAAAGTGTATATCACGAAAATTATACTTTTTGGCTTTATTAATAATAGTATCTAGTAATTTAGTTTGAAGAGTATCATTAGTCAGGATAATTTTCCCAAGCTCATCACTGAATTGTCCGTCTTCTAAATTTGTTACAACCATCATTAAGGTAACTTTATTCTGACTTGAAATAGATGGGAAGTTATTTAACAAAGGTTCCTTTAGTGTTCCATCGCGTTGAATCTCAAAGCTAAAGGGTGCTAAGTAGGTTAAATAAGGGGCAGCGTCTCTAGCTGCGGTTTCAATTTGTTTTGATACAGTTGACCCTATTGGCTCAACGTAAGCATTTATTTCAGCTTTTTTCTTTTTTATTTGTGGAATATATATGCGAGTCCCGATATTTAGCGGTTGAGTTGGAGAGATTCGATTCACTTGTGCTAGTATTTGGAAATTGATTCCATAACGGTTACCGATCGACCAAAGGCTATCCCCTGATTTTACCCAATAGAATTTACCGATGATAGGTATGACTAATGATTGCCCAATAACAAGGTTGTTCGGTTTACTTATTTGGTTTGCTTTAATAAGTTCATCTGTACTAGTTCCATATGCTTGAGCAATACCAAATAGTGATTGCCCACTTTGAACAACATGAATTTGCATTAATTGACCCCCTTCATAAAATCATCATAATCCTTTACTATGTTTATTTTAGGTGAATGACATAAATGCTTCTTTTGTGTATTTGCCCCTTTGATTTGTTATAATAAAGTTACTACATAGAAGGAGTAATGACCTTGACGGATGAATTAAATCAATATTTTATGAAACTTGCCATTGAAGAAGCTCAAAAAGCAGAAGCCATCGGTGAAGTTCCAATTGGAGCTATCTTGGTTATGAATGGAGAGGTTATTGCTAAAGCGCATAATCTAAGAGAAACAGAGCAAAGATCCATCGCACATGCTGAAATGTTAGTGATCGATAAGGCTTGTAAAAAGCTAGGTACATGGAGGCTGGAAAATACTACTCTATATGTTACGTTAGAGCCGTGTCCAATGTGTGCAGGTGGAATAATCCTGGCAAGAATTCCAAAGGTAGTATATGGGGCAAGGGATCCAAAAGGTGGTTGTGCTGGGACACTTATGAATATTTTGCAAGAACCACAATTTAATCATCAGTCGGAAGTTATTCATGGTGTTTTGGAAGATGAATGTGGAACAATGATTTCGAGTTTTTTCCAAAAAATACGTACTAAGAGAAAGAGTACCTAATCACCGAATTTTTAACAGGTTAATCTCATTGCTTTTTTTTCTTTCACGTTATATACTTGTTAATGCGTCGAAAAGACGCCTAACTTTGGTTTCAATTTTGCCGTGCTAAGCGGGGAGGTAGCGGTGCCCTGAACTCGCAATCCGCTCTAGCGAGGCTGAATTCCTTCTAGAGGTTTATTCATTGTAGGGCTGCCCTTAGTAAGTGGTGTTGACGTCTGGGTCCTGCGCAACGAGAACCCATGAACCCTGTCAGATCCGGAAGGAAGCAGCAGTAAGTGGACCATCTCGTGTGCCGCAGGGTTGCCTGGACCGAGCTAACTGCTAAGGTAACGCCTATGATGATAAATCGAAGGAAGGTGCACGGTAGTAATTTACACATATAAAACTCACTTCTATAATGGAGTGGGTTTTTTGTTTTTTTCCTAAAATTTTTCAAGTAAATTAAATAATGAGCCTTTTTATATTGTTTAACTTTATCTTTGAAATTAAAAAGATACTTACTGTATAATATAGTAACAGGAAGATTGGTGAAGAAGGGGGTTTGTTATGGCATATCAAGCGTTATATCGAGTGTGGAGGCCACAAAGTTTTCAAGATGTAGTTGGACAAGAGCACATTACAAAGACTCTTCAAAATGCCCTTCTTCAAGAAAAAATATCTCACGCTTACCTATTCTCAGGACCACGTGGTACAGGGAAGACAAGTGCTGCAAAGATTATTGCCAAGGCAATAAATTGTGAAAAGGCCCCTGTCCATGAACCTTGTAACGTATGTGAGGCTTGCTTATCAATTACAGATGGGTCTAATTCAGATGTATTGGAAATAGATGCAGCGTCCAATAACGGAGTAGATGAGATTAGAGATATTCGCGATAAAGTAAAATTCGCTCCTAGTTCGGTTCGATATAAAGTCTATATAATTGATGAAGTACATATGCTTTCTATTGGTGCTTTTAATGCCCTCCTTAAAACACTAGAGGAGCCACCGAAGCACGTGATCTTTATCCTAGCGACAACAGAACCACATAAGATTCCACTCACGATTATTTCAAGGTGTCAGCGTTTTGATTTCAAGCGAATTTCTGCAAATTCTATTGTTAGTCGTATGAAAACAATTGTACACGAACAACAAGTCCCAATAGAAGAGGATGCAATGCTTGCTATTGCTAGAGCCGCAGACGGTGGTATGAGAGATGCGCTAAGTATTTTGGACCAAGCTATTGCTTTAAGTGATGAAAATGTTACTTTAGAAAATGTACTTCTTATTACGGGGGCGGTTTCTCAACAATTTCTCGTGACTTTGGTACAATCTATGCAAGAACAGAATGTATCTATTGCTTTACAAGCTCTTGATGAATTAATGAATCAAGGGAAGGATCCGAAACGTTTTATTGAAGACTTAATTTACTTTTACAGAGATATGTTATTGTATCAGTCATCACCAGATTTAGAGGATTTATTAGTGAGGGTGACAATTGATAAGAGCTTTCAAGAGTTATCTACAGTGATTTCAGTAGAAAAAATTTATGAAATCATTGATATACTGAATAAATGTCAACAAGAAATGAAATGGACAAATCACTCGAAAATTTTACTTGAAATTTCAGTTGTACAGTTAAGTCAGCAAGATTCAAAAGAATCAAAAGCTTTACAGGAATTGGAATCGCTAATTCATCGAATTAAGGAATTAGAAAGAGAAGTTACAAATCTTAAAACAATTGGAATACAAACAGCATCGATTAAAGAAGCACAGGAAACAAAAGATACTAAAATTCAAAGATCAAGTAAGGGTAATTATCGGATTCCATCAGGAAGAGTAACGGAAGTGTTGAAGCAAGCAACCAAGCAGAACTTGGCCTCAATCAAAAGTAGTTGGGGAAACATGCTTGAACAACTAAGAAAGCAAAATAAGGTTTCTCACGCTGCCTTGTTAAGTGAGAGTGAGCCTGTCGCAGCATCTGAGAAAGCCTTTATTCTAGCATTTAAGTTTGAAATTCATTGTAAGATGGCTGCAGAAAATACGAACCATGTTAGAGATAATCTTGAAGGGATTTTGTATGATATTCTTGGAAAGAAATTCGAGATGGTCGCCATTCCAGAATCAGAATGGGGAAAATTAAGAGAAGAGTATATTCGTGAACAAAGTAATGATAATGATGAAGAAGAACCAAAAGAAGAGGATCTCCTTATATCAGAAGCAAAGAAATTAGTTGGCGAAGAGCTCATTGAAATAATAGAAAATAATTAAAAAATGGCTCTGTTAAAGCTCTATGTTGATTTTTTAAACGAAGTTGATTGAAGTGGAAGGATGCGCGGCTCCTCGAATGTTTGCGCAGAGCTATCGAGAAATAACCGTTTCTTGTATGACAAAATTGTGATATTTAATAACAAACGCTCCCTATTTCAGGAAGCATACTCTAGAAGCAGTTCAATCGGTACGCTGGAGTGTTGTCATGGAAGCCTATTCGGTCGTGCTAACGCATTTCCTTCGTGCGGTGAAAATTCCTAGAAGTAAATACAATGTCCTGCGGAGCAGCGGGACAGGCGAGACAACGAAGGCCAAGTGCCGAGTTAGCTCACCGCCCGCCTCGCAGAAAGCGAACATCCTGCAGCTGAAATCAACAACAAAGTTTAACACAGCCAAAAAAAAATAAAAAAATATCAAGGAGGAAATAATTATGCGTGGTGGAATGGGAAATATGGGAAATATGATGAAACAAATGCAAAAAATGCAAAAACAGATGGCCAAGGCACAGGAAGAATTAGGAGAACAGAAGATTGAAGGTTCTGCTGGTGGAGGAATGGTAACTGTAATTGCTAGTGGGCATAAAGAAATACTAGATGTAATAATAAAGGAAGAAGTTGTTGATCCAGAAGATATTGAAATGTTACAAGATTTGATACTAGCAGCTACAAATGATGCATTAAAGAAAGTAGAGGAACTGACCAATAATACGATGGGGCAATTTACAAAAGGAATGAATATGCCTGGAATGTTTTAATAACTTAGTCTGTATACTCTCCACAGGAGGAAGTTAATTTGTATTATCCAGAACCTATATCAAAGTTAATTGAAAGTTTTATGAAATTGCCAGGAATCGGGCCGAAAACAGCGGTTCGACTGGCTTTTTTCGTTCTATCTATGAAGGAAGAAGATGTTCTTGAGTTTGGTAAGAGTCTAGTCAACGCGAAAAGGAACCTGACTAACTGTTCAATTTGCGGGCATATAACTGATAAAGATCCATGCCAAATATGTGATGATCAGTCTAGAGATAAATCAGTTATTTGTGTAGTTCAGGATCCTAAAGATGTAATTGCGATGGAAAAGATGAGAGAATACAACGGATATTATCATGTTTTACATGGTGCCATATCTCCGATGGATGGAATTGGACCTGAAGATATTAATATCCCTTCATTACTTACCAGGCTTCAAGATGATACAGTGACAGAAATAATATTAGCGACGAACCCAAATATAGAAGGTGAAGCGACTGCAATGTACATCTCAAGGCTATTAAAACCAGCGGGTATTCGTGTTACAAGAATTGCTCATGGATTACCAGTTGGTGGGGACCTTGAGTACGCAGATGAAGTGACGCTCTCAAAAGCGATTGAAGGAAGAAGAGAGATTTAGGAATATAGAGGGGGAGTAGCTGATTAATGTTTTTTAAACAAAAAGGCAAACTCAGAAAAGAATTCAATCAACAATTAATAAAAAATCTAGAAACTACCAAAGATGAATGGAAAAAGCAAAAAGATATGATAAAAAGATGTGTGGAACCCTCAGAAGAAATATTATTTCAATTTAAGATATCAGAGGCTAAATATCTTTTTCTTATAAGAGAAGCAAAAAGTAGAAAGGTTTCACTTTTGAGATAGATTGCAAATAATCTTCAGTTCTTTTTTAAAATTCTCCTCATAAGTATTTATTAAGAAAGCATGTACAATTGAGGAGGAGACAAAAAATAAATGGAACCTATTATTGTTCTATCTATATTAAGTGGAATAATTGTTTTACTTTTATTCGTAGGAGCACCGATCAGACCTATTAAATGGATTGGGCAAAGTTTAATTAAGATTATGATAGGAGCGCTCTTACTATTTTTTCTAAATGCATTCGGTACAATGCTAAACCTTCATGTTCCAATCAACCTAGTTACATCTACAGTATCTGGTTTTTTAGGAATACCAGGAGTACTGGCATTAGTCGTTATTCAAAAGTATATTCTATAGAAAGAAGACAAATGGTGCTGATGGTCTTCTTTTTTTTTATGATTTTTTTCAAGGACTCTTCTCTCTTTAGTTAACAAAAGAAACTTTATACTTCTATATTTTATGTAATGAGTAATTATATAATAGAGTGAGATGAAACTAAGCGATTCGCTGATGGCCGTTAAGCATAACTGATTCCTCTTAATCAACATCTTTCAAATAAATTATTTCGTAAAAAAACTTAATGATGACTTTTCAAAAACTTTTCTCTTTTATTGTTGACACTATACTTAATGCATGGTAAATTAATAAGCGTCGCTTTGAGAGAAGAAATGTTATTTTTTAAAAAAACATTGACTTTTACAAGCTGAATATTGTATATTAATAAAGTCGCTTCTGAGCGGGGTAATAAAAAAGTTCTTTGAAAACTAAACAAAACTTCAAGCGTGACTTGGACTTTCGGGTTCAATGTCGAAATGAAACAACCATTTGTTTAATCGCTAACGCGAGGTAACAAATGTAGGTAATTTTCACTTATGTGAAAATACCTAGCCGGTGTAAATTTGAGCAATCAAACACTTTATTGGAGAGTTTGATCCTGGCTCAGGACGAACGCTGGCGGCGTGCCTAATACATGCAAGTCGAGCGAATCCCTTCGGGGATTAGCGGCGGACGGGTGAGTAACACGTGGGCAACCTGCCTAT
>JBFILZ010000052.1:0-16890 GCA_041611945.1 Bacillus sp. (in: firmicutes) | reverse complement strand
TTAGGTCTCTTTTTCTTAACTTTTGGCTTTGTTAAACGTTGTTGTTGATTTCAGCTGCAGGATGCTCGCTTTCCGCGGGGCGGTCGGTGAGCCAACTCCACTTTCGCCTTCGCTGTCTCACCTGTCCCGCTGCTCCCGCTGGAGTCTCGCACCTTCCATTTCCATCAACTTTCTTAAAAAATCAACAAGGAGCTTTAACAGAGCATAACTTTTAATATTCATTTCAATGAGTCAAATTGCATTCCATCTATAGATTCAAGTAGGTTGAATCAAAAATCCTACATGTACTATTGTAGATAATTCTTTATACTGAAAAAGTAATTCGGTATCCTTGGTGGTAGAAGTTAAGAGAATGATTTTATTGAATGAGTTGTAGGACAGGCTAATAAGTATTTTTTTAAATTTTCTAAATTTATTATAATTGTCACACAAAAAGTTGTGTACTATAATAAAGATAACATTTTGTTTCTATTATAGAAAAGGGAGGGTTATAGATGAATAAGCCATGGTTAAAAAGCTATCCATCTGAGGTTCCGCATACTATTACTTATGGTGGAGAAACTGTCCATCAGTACTTACAAGAATCCGCAAGCATTTACCCCAAAAAGAAAGCGCTTCATTTTTTAGGGAAAGAACTAACCTTTAAACAACTTTATAAGGAATCATTGCAATTCGCAAATTATTTAATTGAAATTGGACTGGAAAAAGGTGACCGAGTTTCTATTATGCTTCCGAACTGTCCGCAAGCTGTTATTGGTTATTACGGGACATTACTAGCAGGAGGAATTGTTGTACAGACAAATCCTCTATATATGGAACGTGAGCTTGAATACCAATTAAATGATTCAGGAGCAAAAATAATCCTTTGTTTAGATCTTTTGTATCCTAGGGTTAGAAAAGTTAAGTCCGTTACGAATATAGAAAATATCATTGTAACAGGAATTAAAGACTACTTGCCATTTCCGAAAAACTTAATTTATCCTTTTATTCAAAAGAAGGAATATGGTGTTGTTGTAAAAGTTGAACACCAAGGTGGTAACCATTTATTTACAAAAATAGTAGAAACGAGTTCGGATAAGAAAATTGAAGTTGAGATTGATCCTCGTAAAGATCTAGCCTTGATTCAATATACGGGAGGAACAACTGGTTTTCCAAAAGGAGTTATGTTAACTCATGAGAATTTAGTCTCCAATACAATTATGTGTGAACTATGGATGTATAAATGTAAAAAAGGAGAGGAGAAAATACTAGGAGTTGTGCCATTTTTCCATGTTTATGGGATGACTACTGTTATGAATTTATCGATCATGCAAGGGTATCAGATGATATTGTTGCCGAAATTTGATGTGGAAACTACTTTGAAAACAATTCAAAAGCAAAAGCCTACATTATTTCCTGGGGCACCAACTATTTATATTGGCTTATTGAATCATCCTGATATTCATAAATACGACCTCAGCTCTATTGATTCTTGTATTAGTGGATCTGCTCCACTGCCGGTTGAGGTACAAGAAAATTTCGAAAAAGTAACTGGTGGTAAGTTAATTGAAGGGTATGGACTTACTGAAACTGCACCCGTGACCCACTCTAATCTTCTTTGGGGGAAGAGAATGAAAGGAAGTGTAGGTTTACCTTGGCCTAGCACAGATGCGAAGATTATCTCTATGGAGACGGGAGCTACTGCCGAAATTATGGAAATAGGAGAAATCTTGATTAAAGGTCCTCAAGTGATGAATGGATACTGGAATAAACCAGAAGAAACAGATGCAGTCCTTAAGGATGGTTGGTTTTACACTGGAGATCTAGGTTATATGGATGAAGATGGATATTTCTATATTGTAGATCGGAAAAAGGACATGATCATAGCCGGTGGATTTAATATTTATCCTCGTGAAATAGAAGAAGTATTATATGAAAATAAAAAGGTCCAAGAAGTTGTTGTTGCAGGAATACCAGACCCATATCGTGGAGAAACAGTAAAAGCATACATCGTTCTTAAAGAAGGGGAAAATTGCTCTCAGGAAGAACTGGATGCCTTTGCAAGGAAACATCTAGCAGCCTTTAAAGTGCCAAGAATTTATGAATTTAGAAAAGAATTACCGAAAACGGCTGTTGGTAAAATATTGAGAAGAACTCTTGTGGATGAAGAAAAGGAAAAGCAGGTAAAAGTTAAATAATAGGACAATTTTAAAAGGGGCATGAAATTGTCCCTATACATAGTGTTAAAAAAGACAATGATAAGCTTTTTGTTAATATTCTACACGAAGTTGTGAGACTACTTGAAACACGATCACATTTCCTGCGGTGAGAAGTCATGAAAGCATATTCAATGTTATGAGGGAACAGGGGATCATCGGAGTTCCCGAAGGCACAAACGCACAAACGCCTAGGATGCTCACCGCCTGTCTAGCGGAAATCGAGCATCCTGCAGCTGAAATCAAAACAATGTTAAACAGAGAGTATTATTTAACAAGTCACCTATTGACAGGAATGTTTGTATACAGTAAGATTAAAATATGAATGAATGATCATTCATTTTTAGCTTTACACAAATAAAGCTAACAAAAGGAGATCAAATACATTGAAAAGAAATAAACCAAAGTACATGCAAATAATAGATGCTGCAGTAATAGTAATAGCTGAAAACGGCTATCATCAAGCTCAAGTATCTAAAATAGCCAAAACTGCGGGTGTTGCAGATGGTACCATTTACTTATACTTTAAAAATAAAGAGGATATTCTTGTTTCGTTATTTGAAGAAAAAATGGGATTGTTTGTAGAAAACTTAAAGACTGAGATTTCTGGTATTACTAGTCCAGCAGAAAAATTATATAACCTAGTAGATATGCACTTTCATCATCTAGCATCTGATACTCACTTAGCGATTGTTACTCAGCTAGAGTTACGTCAGTCTAATAAAGAACTTCGCTTACGGATAAACGGGGTACTTAAAGAGTATTTATCTGTTATTGACCACATTGTGAGTTCTGGAATTACAAGCGGTGAATTTCGACCTGATCTCGATGTAAGGTTAGCAAGACAAATGATTTTTGGTACAATAGATGAAACGGTAACTAGTTGGGTTATGAATGATCAAAAATATGATATAATTCAGCTCATAAAACCAGTGAATCAATTGTTAATTAACGGATGTGGTTATTCTCAATCAAATTGATAGATTGAGTGTTTTCCATGGATTAGGAGGATGACGAGTTGGAGTACTTTAAAGTAGCAGTGCAGGATTTAGTTGGAATTATCACACTGAATAGAACTCCTGCAAACGCCTTATCATCAAATGTTTTGAAAGAGCTTTCATTTGTATTGGATGAACTAGAAAAGTCGCAGGATGTAAGAGTTTTGCTTCTTCATGGTGAAGGGAGATTTTTCTCAGCGGGTGCAGATATTAAGGAATTTACTACAATTACTAATGGTGAAGAATTCGAGAAACTCTCTACCTTCGGACAAAATCTTTTTGAACGAATGGAAAGTTTTTCAAAGCCGATTATTGCAGCAATTCATGGTGCCGCATTAGGTGGTGGACTTGAACTTGCTATGGGTTGCCATATTCGTGTGGTAGCGGAGAATGCTAAATTAGGACTTCCTGAACTACAACTTGGGTTAATTCCAGGCTTTGCAGGTACCCAGCGTCTTACTCGTTTTGTTGGAGCTCCGAAAGCTGCAGAAATGTTGCTAACCAGTGATCCGATATCTGGTTTAGAGGCTGTTTCCCTGGGACTAGCGAATTATGCTGTTTCTGAAGAGATTCTATTAGAAGAATCTCTTAAGTTAGCAAAAAAAATCACCAAGAAGAGTCCGGTTTCAATGAAGGCAGCACTTGAATTGCTAAATTATTCGAAGACCGGTAAATTTTTTGAAGGGGTAAAGCGTGAGGCTACTTTGTTCGGCGAGGTATTTACTTCAGAGGACGGGCAAGAAGGTATTTCAGCCTTTATAGAAAAGCGTGAACCTGTTTTTCGAGGGAAGTAAGTTTTTGGTGTGACTTTTCTATGATAATGAATTGTTATGTTTATATTAAAATTCCAAGGAGGGTATACAATGAACATTTTTGTGCTAATGAAAAGAACGTTTGATACAGAAGAAAAAATCACAATTTCAAATGGTAAGATTTCTGAGGATGGTGCCGAATATATTATCAATCCATATGATGAATATGCTATTGAAGAAGCGATACAACTTCGTGACAATAATAGTGGTGAAGTGACCGTTGTAACTGTTGGTGGAGAAGATTCCGAGAAAGAACTCCGAACCGCATTAGCAATGGGAGCTGATAAGGCAGTCTTAATTAATATCGAAGATGATATTGAAGATGGAGATCAATTTACAACGGCTACTGTATTAGCGAAGTTCTTCAAAGATAAGGACGTTGATATTATTCTTGGAGGTAATGTTGCAATTGATGGTGCCTCAGGTCAGGTTGGACCTAGATTAGCAGAATTACTTAATATCCCTTATGTGACGACAATTACAAAGCTTGAAGTTAATGGGGAGAACGTTACAATTGAACGTGATGTAGAAGGTGATTCAGAGGTAATAGAAACATCACTTCCTGTTTTAGTTACGGCGCAACAAGGATTAAATGAACCGAGATACCCGTCACTTCCTGGGATTATGAAAGCAAAAAAGAAGCCACTTGAGGAACTTGAGTTGGATGACTTAGACCTAGATGAAGATGATGTAGCAGCAAAAACAAAAACAATTGAAATCTATTTACCTCCTAAAAAGGAAGCAGGGAAAATTTTAGAGGGTGACTTACAAGAGCGAGTTAAAGAACTTGTTTCATTACTTCATTCAGAAGCAAAAGTTGTGTAGTTAACCTAAATATCGTACTTACAAAAGTTTAAGGAGGTAATATAAAATGGCTAGAAAAGTGCTTGTTTTAGGAGAAGTTCGAGAAGGTGGACTGCGTAATGTTTCTTTCGAAGCAATTTCGGCAGCAACACAAATTGCTGAAGGTGGAGAGGTAGTTGCACTTTTGGTTGGTGATCAAGTCAGTGGATTAACTGCTCCATTATTTCATTATGGAGCCAATCGTGTTCTAATTGTTGAGGATTCGAACTTAGATAAATACACACCAGACGGTTACTCACAAGCAGTAATGGCTGCAATTAAAGCGGAAAATCCAGAAGGACTCATTTTCGGTCATACGGCATTAGGGAAAGATCTTTCACCTAAAATTGCAAGTAAATTAAGTTCAGGCCTTATCTCAGATGCAACAGGAATTGATGTAACTGGTGGCAATATCGTTTTCACTCGTCCAATTTACTCAGGGAAAGCTTTCGAAAAGAAAATTGTGACAGAAGGATTAATTTTTGCAACAATCCGTCCCAATAATATCGCTCCTCTACCTATTGATACAAGTCGCTCAGGTGAAGTGGTTCCATTATCTGTTGAGATAAAAGATTTGCGAACTATAGTGAAAGAAATTGTTCGTAAGACATCTGTAGGTGTAGATCTCTCTGAAGCTAAAGTTATTATTGCTGGTGGTCGCGGTGTTAAATCTGAAGATGGTTTCAATCCGCTAAAAGAATTGGCAGATGTATTAGGTGGAGCAGTTGGTGCTTCCCGAGGTGCATGTGATGCAGAATATTGTGATTATTCAATGCAAATTGGCCAAACTGGGAAGGTCGTAACTCCGGATTTGTATATTGCGTGCGGAATTTCAGGTGCTATTCAGCATTTAGCTGGGATGTCAAATTCAAAAGTAATTGTGGCAATCAATAAAGATCCAGAAGCGAATATATTTAAAGTCGCAGACTATGGCATTGTCGGAGATTTATTTGAAGTACTGCCTTTACTAACAGAAGAGTTTAAGAAATTAAAAGTGAATTCATAAAATTTGGAGGCTGCTACAGAAATGTAGTGGCTTTTTATTATCGTGTTAAGAAAGGAATCAAATTAATCGTATAGTCTATCCAACTATTAATTGAGTAGGGAGCTAGAAAAATTCAAGTGAGAAGGTTTAATAAATTAATCGCATTATCAAGCAGTTCACAGAATAAGCTAATTGCATCATATATAGGCTAGAAAGCTAACTTTTTATGAGCATGAAAGCTATTTTAAAGGGTAAAGTAAATGTGAGCAAAAAGTTAGCATGCAATATGGTGTGGTGGTATACTTTGGTTAGATTTTAAAGTAGTACAATATTAGGAGGAATTATAAATGGCAATTTCAAATGTGAATGATCAAAATTTTTCAACTGAAACGAGCGAAGGTCTTGTATTAGCAGATTTTTGGGCACCTTGGTGTGGACCATGTAAAATGATTGCACCAGTACTGGAAGAATTAGATGGTGAAATGGGAGATAAAGTTAAGATTGTTAAACTTGATATTGATCAAAACCAAGAAACAACTAGTAAGTACGGTGTGATGAGCATTCCTACACTTCTTGTTTTAAAAAATGGAGAAGTTGTTGATAAAATAGTAGGATTCAAGCCGAAAGATGCATTAGCAGAAGTGTTAGAAAAGCACGTATGATATTTGAATCAGCATTCCTTATTGGAATGCTGATTTTTTATTTTCTGTTGACAATGAGAATCGTTCTCTTTTATAATATTAATTGGAAGTGATAATCATTTTCAACTACTACATAGATGGAGGAACTATATATGAAACATAGAATTAAACTTTCCTTATTTGCAACCGCACTTTTTGCAGGAACAATACTATCAGGTTGTGGAACAAATGAAAAAACAGAAGTCGATACAGCTAAAACTGAGAGTGAAGTAGTAATAGATGCAGAAAAAGAAAAAGAATCTTTAAAAGAAACTGTTGCCGTTGAAGAATCTGCAACTGGTATTCAATTAGATGCATATATGAAAATGATGGCTGAGGCTGGTAAGGCAAAAGAAGGAATAGCTGTTGATTGGGAGCTTGTATCATCTGTTTATACGGAAAGCTTACAAGGGGTAGTTAATGAAATTGATGGTACATTTGATCAATCTATTGAAGCTGCAATTGGTGCTGCTATTCATAATGAAATTGAACCTATTATTGCTAAACAATTAGTTGATAAATTATTACAATCCTATTTCTATCAAAAACAAAAAAGATTACATAAGGACGTTATTGCAGCACTTGAAACAGGGGATCAGCAAAAAGCAGAGTTAGCTTTTGAGGAACTTAAGTATTTAGCTAACACTCTTTTAATTCCAACAGCAGTAAAACGTGATGGATATTATGAACTGAAAAATGAATTTAGTATGGAACAAAATATCCTTACAGGATTAGCAAGTCAAGAAGTAGCGTTAAAGGATGGAAATGCCAATGATTATTCCTTATACACACAAATGACAGATAAATCAATCTACCGAAGCTATTATTTAGCAGCTAACTCTTATGCAGAAAAGATTGAATCAGGTGCAAAAGAAGGGAAATCAACACTTGATCTGCAAAATATGCAGGCTGAAGCTTGGGGGTTCTATCAAGCTATTAAAGGTTCTTTATCAGGCGGTGATAAAGTTGCTGCAACAAGATTAGACGAGATTTTCTCACTTAGCACACCTGCTAATACTATTCAATCTCAGGAAGTTAATGACTTATTTACAAGTGCATTTGTAGGGAAAATAACTAGTTACCATTCAAAGGTAATAAAAGCACTAGAGGAAAATAATACAGTAGAGGCGAAGATAGAAGCGTTAGAAGGCAATATGTTTTTAAAAGCAATTGAAATTGACCTAAAAGTAAAAATTGGTGAAGAGAAAACAGCTGAAGTGCTAAAGCAAGCAGAAGAATGGTTTAGTGCTATATCAACAGGTAATGATGACGAGGTTGCTACACACAGTAAGGCAGTCTTAGCCACACTCTCAGCGTTTTAATTAAATTATAGGGGTCCGAGGTGAAAAGTCGCACAATCTGCGACTTTTCACCTTTTGTTAGGGCGAAGTTAGGGCAAAGTAATATTACAACTAAAATTGTTAATGATTGTGAGAACCAATGAAAAATAAATTTGGATGGTTTAACATAAAAGCAATAAAAAGTATATTAAGCGTGTTGCTATTTATAAGCTTTATTTTTTTAACATTTAATTATTTTAATGGTGAAATGATTCTAAATGCATTGAAGAATGTTATCGTTTCACCCCTAGCTTTAGTTAACATTTTACTCTTTTATTTTCTGGCATTTCTTTTAAGAGCAATTGCGTGGAAGGTATACCTTGGAGATAAAGTCAATTTATTTCGTTGTCTAAATGGAATATTGTATAGCTTACTTCTTAATCATCTTTTCCCTATAAAGATTGGAGATTTTGCCCGAGTAGGTGTTGTATCCTATAAATCAAAAATCAGTGTTGCCAAAGCAACTGAGTCCGTAATTATTATGAGAATACTTGACCTTATCATTCTACTTATATACGCTAGTCTTGGGTTGTTCCTTCTGCTTGGAATTTATAAACAACCACAAATTTTCCTGGGAATTATTATTTTGCTAGTCATTTTTGGGTCTATTCTATTAAAAGTCTTTGCTAAGAATACAAAAGTTTCTACCCATTATGATGAGATAAAATCAATAGTAATTAGTTTGAAAGGTTTTTACATAATTTTACTAGTCGCTTTTAGTTGGATATTTGAAGGAATTGTTGTTTTTGAAGTTGCCTCAACACTGGGGGTACATTTAACATTTATTAATTCGGTATGGATAAATAGTATAACAGTCGCTGGTCAAGTATTTCAGATAACTCCTGGAGGGATTGGGACTTATGAAGCCACTTTGTCGTGGGCACTTATGAGTTTAAAACTAGAACCAAGCTTAGCGTACACTGTAGCAATTGTTTCTCATGCTACTAAATTTTTATTTTCTTATAGTACAGGAATAATTATTGTTTTATTATCTCCTATTTCGTACAAACAAATAATTTATTGGTTAAAGGGTGTTCGGACATGAAAAAGGCATCAAAGTTTGAAAAAGTAGCAGCGAGGTGTTGGAATCTTTTAAATGAAGGGAAACCATTTACACCTATTTTTACTATAGGCACGATGATTCTTTTTCAATTAATAGCGAATCATGGACAATTTAATATGGGTTCATTTTTAATTGGATTTCTGCTTACACTGCCTCTATTTGTTATCTATTATTTATTTGATTTTCCGTTGTTTCTCCGTAATTATCTCTGGATACCATTGATAGGTTTTCTTCTATTAGGTGGAAATGTAACCTTGTCCATGTGGATACTAGCAATAGCCCTCTACTTTTTTTTCACAATCATTTTTTGGGGGTCCATATACTACCATTTAAGAATTGGGACAACATTATTAAATTTCACAAGATTTTGGAAATTAGTATTAAAAAATAGTGATTCAACTAGTGGTAATGCACAGGAACAACTACCTAAATTCCTGTTAATTCTAGCAGTTTGGCAAGCACAATATAATCAAAGTATAAGCGGAAGTTATGAATTAATATCTTTGGGATTATTCTACGTGGGTATTTTATTATTTACAGTGATATTACACCACTATTTATTTGACTGGAAGCCTGAAATCATATCTTCATATACTAACAATGTTGCAGAAACCATGGAAAAAATAAGCAATAAAGTAGTGATAATAGTTGTGGATGGGATGAGGAAAGATCGATTTGAAGTTGCCGATACACCTTTCTTAAACAAGCTAAGAGATGAAGGCACGGAATACACGCAAATGGAAACGGTCTATCCTGCAAGGACAGTTGTCTGCTTTACATCTATGTTTACTGGGACATATCCATTCGAACATGGAATAACCTCAAACATGGTATGGAGGTTAGGAAGTAAGGTAGACAGTGTATTTGATTCCTTACGAAAAATAAATAAAAAAGGTAAATTACTAGGAATTGCCCACCTAGTAGACTCGTTAGGTGAAACAGATGTAGAAACTGTTACAGCTGTAATGAAAAATGATGTAGCTGACAAGAATATAATTGAACGAGCAAAAATGATTGTAGATGCAGATGATCCTGATTTATTAGTGGTTCAACTTATCGGAACCGATCAAACAGGCCATAGTAGAGGTGTTCATTATGACGAGTATCTTGAAAAAATAAATGAAGCTGATCTATTAATTGAAGAATTTGTAGACTACCTTACCAAAAAGGGAAAGATGGACAATACAACTTTACTTATTTGCGCAGACCATGGTCAAGCAGATGGTATAGGGGGGCATGGACATCTAGATGAAGGTGAACGTTTTGTACCCTTCATTCTTCATGGTCCTTCAATATATTCAGGAAAACGAATTACCGAAAAGCATAGTTTAGTTTCTATTGCCTCTACAGTAGCGTATTTATTGGGGGCTCCTTTTCCTACTCATAGTAGAGGGCCCGTACTAATGGACGCAATTAGAAGAGATGCTAGCCATGATAAATAAGAAAATAGTGGTCTTTTTACCAGCGTTTAATGAAGAGGAATCCATTGGTACAGTAATAAAAAGAATTCCAAGGAAATTTTCAGAAGATGTTGAAGTTTTGGTACTAGTCATCGATGATGGTTCGTCTGATCGAACGATTGATGTTGCTAGGGAAGCCGGTGCTGATTATGTAGTAGTTCATGAGACGAACCGTGGGTTAGGGGCAGCAGTTAGAACAGGATTAGATGAATGTGTAAAGTTAGAGGCTGATATTGGGGTGATGATTGATGCTGATAATGAATACCCCCCTGAGCAAATTCCAGAACTTATTCACCCAATATTTATTGGTGAGGCAGATTACACAATGGGATCCCGATTTATGGGCACGATAAAAGGAATGAAGTTTCATCGCAGGATTGGTAATTACTTATTCACTTTTTTACAAAGCCTTCTTCTGTGCAGGTGGATTTGGGATGGGCAATCTGGCATGAGAGGCTTTTCAAACGAAACAATGAAAAATGCTGAAATCATACATGACTATAATTATGCTCAAGTAATAACTTTAAACCTCATTAGAAAAGGATATAGAATGAAAGAGATTCCCATACAGTATGTTGTAAGAACTAAGGGACAATCATTTATCAAATTTACCGCATATGTTACATCTGTTATCCCTGCCATAATCAGGGAAATGTCTAGGCCCGCTTCAAAAAAATAGAAAATTGTTTGTTTTTTCTATTGACTATTCCGTTGAGAATTACTATCATTATCATTAAGAAGGAGATTATTTATGAACAAAAAAATATTTTCTATGACGATGATTGTGTTTATATTACTAACAATAAATCCAAATAAGATGGTTGCATATTCTTACGGTGATCCAGGAAAAGAAATTCTAGCTGAGGCTTATAATGAACTGGCTAATTACTTACGTAATGACGATTGGTCTAACGCTAGAAGTGTTTTTATGACATATGAAAAAGAGTTTGAATTATATTTTAAACAACCTAAAGAAATGATTGAACAAGGTTTTTTGAACAAGGATAAGGACCTAATTTTAAGAAGTTATCAAGTAGCACTTGTCTTAAATATTGAAAGAAGACTTCACTTTGCTCAGGAACTATTTAATGATTATGGGCAAGCAAAGTTACTATTAGCAAAAGCTAGAGGTACATTTAATGTCTTAGAACCTACTATTCTAGAACAAGAAGATGAAGAGTTAGTAAACTCCATCTATAAATCATTTGATAATGCATTAGTAGCGTTAGGGAATCCTGGCCTATTTGGAATTGGTAGCGCTGAAAATGATAAGGAAGCTTTTGATAGTAATGTTTCATACTTAATTGAAACAATAAAACCATTATTGGTTCTTCCATCTGATACTGAAAAGGATAACTCACATTTAACAGAAGAAAACCTAGGTTTTTTGGGTGAGATGGATGAAATTGGATCTGATTCATTCTGGTTCCTTTTTTCTATAAGTCTGATGTTTGTGCTATTAGTACTAATTATTATCCAAAGACGAAAGCTGAAAAAATAAAGGAACTATTCAACGAGGGGGATCACAATGGATTTTCAAGCCTATTTAATTACCTTAAGAGAAGCATTAGAAGCCATTCTAATTGTAGGTTTAATCCTATCGTTTTTAACAAGATTAGGTGGAGATAAGTATAAAAAGTGGGTTTATTTTGGAGTTATCCTTGCACTTATAAGTAGCTTTTTAGTTGCTCTCTTATTCCAAGTTCTCTTTACAGGATTTTCTACTCTCGGATCGGAAATATATCTTAAGGTGACAATTATGTTTGTTTCGGTGATCTTATTAACTCATATGGTATCCTGGATGAAGAAGCAATCAAAAGATGTCAATGGAGAAATGCAAAAGAAAATTAAAGCAGCTTTTACTGCAGGTAGTGTTTCGGCGATGATTATTCATTCCTACTTAATCGTCTTAAGAGAAGGAGTTGAGACTGTATTCTTCTTTGCGGCAATTAGTGGTGGAGATATTAATAAAGTTCTAACTAGCCATGGTGCTTTGAGTGGATTACTTACTGCATTAATTATCGGTTATTTATTTTTCTCAGGTACAATGAAGATCTCTTTGAAATCCTTTTTTAATATAACTGGACTCCTGATAATGTTCATTGCAGCCGGATTACTTGTACAAGGAATTGGAATACTTCAAGACTTAGGGAAAATGGGAAGTATCATTGAGACCGTTGAAGGAAAACCAGCTGAAATGTATAATTTGATTCATATAATGCCCGAACATTATCAAGATGAAGCACATTATAAACGTGATACAGGAAACAGTGTAATAATAAGTGGTCAGATCGGATTATTCATGGCAGCGATGTTTGGATACAGTCACAATCCGACGTTTGAACAAGTAGCAGGGTACTTATTATATTTTACATTTGTTCTAAATTGGGTCATGTTTCTGAACCGTAGAAATTCTACTCAAATTAAAAAAATGGTGCGCTTAAACGCAAAGATAAACCATAAAACAGAATCAATTCCCACCATTTCTTCAAGGTGATGATAGTAGAAGAGACTCACAAAAGTGAGTCTCTTCTACTATCTGAATTTAAATTTATTTTCCCCACCTACACTTAAACTACACAATCTTTTGGCTAATTGAAGTCAAACAACTAAGAATAATATACGAAGGCCATCTATTTATAAGTCTGCTTTGAAAAAACGCCTTTTTGCAATAGCCTAACTAGTCTGCTTGTGTACTTTACTATCTTGTTATTAATGAAAGGATATAATGTAATGAAAAAACGGGGTCATTATTTCTTGGGAAATATTGTCGAAAAAGAGTTTAATTCAACTTTTTTTGTAATTGGAATATTTCTTTTTACATATATATTGTTTTTTCGCCTTTACTATCCAGTAATCAGTCCAACAAGCTATGATGAAGTTAATTTTTCACTTGCTATTCTAGAATTTAATATGCAATTGATGCAACCTCATTTCCCGGGCTATCCTTTTTTTATACTAGGTGGAATGATAATAGACCATTTCATCCATAATCCAACGATGGCATTATCGTATTTTAATATTTTGATGTCTATTGTATCATCTATACCCATTTACTTAATTGCAAAAGAATATGTTAGTAAATCAAATTCACTTCTTGTTGTACTTTTTATGCAAACAATACCATTCCTAAACATATTGTTCACACAACCAATGTCTGAAGGTGCCGCTATTGCCGTTTTATACTGGTTCATCTGGTCGCTTATTAAAGCAAGTAAGCGGAACTCACAAGTTTTGGGGCTATTACCGAATTTTATTTTTAGCCTATTATTAGGTATAAGACTATCTTATATTGTATTTGGAATTGGTTTAGTTTGGCTATGGATTATGAAAATTAAACAGGATGGGCTTAAAGAATCGATTATCCCTATCATTATTCAAATAATAACAGCTTTTCTATTTCAACTTATTTGGATAAACGCTTTGATTTTTTCTGAAGGTGGAGTTAACTCCTTCCTCACAACAGCGTTAAGCTTTACTGGTGGGCACTTTAATGAATGGGGAGGTTCCATTGTTACTGAAAATAGTTCTTTCCTAGAGCGGTTTTTCCAATTGATTGTTATAAATTTCTTATGGGTAGGAATGTTTGGTGCGAATTTAATTGTTGGCATTTTTGTCACTATATTATTGTTTTTCACAAAGCGTAGACCAGTTTTTGTATTCCCTTATCAATCCTTGTTTTTATTGCTAACTGCTAGTTATTTTTTATGGGCTCTATTTGCTCAAAATGTAGACAAGCCAAGACATATTGCTCCACTAGTTGCTCTTTGTTCTCTAGTTTTAATTATTAATTTCCTTTTAGTGAAGACAAATACAACCTTTACATTGTTGAAAGTGCTTTTCCTTGTAAATCTTACTTTGAGTTCTTTTTATATATTTGAGCAAGCGCACGAAACTCCTGCTATTCATCAATTAGCTGATTTCTTGGAAAGTGAACAAGGTGATTTCATTTGTTATACTTGGAATGAATCTAGAGTATTTGAATATTTGAACGTTCCATTTACTTACGAGGAAGTTCAAACATATGACTATTTTTTACAAAAGCTACAAGGCGATAATCATCCTACGATTTTTGTAACGAATCATGTTATAGATGGATTTATAAAACAAGGAATAGATGTTAACGGTAAAATAGAATATGTTGAGACCTTTCAATCCAATAAGTTATTTGAACCTGTCTACCATTCAATCGATTTATATAAGTGGAAGAGGCAATGAGAAAGATGGTGAATATGTGAAAAGTCTTTTAAAAGAAAAGTTAACGATTCTTCCTGATCAGCCAGGTTGCTACTTAATGAAAGATCGCCAAGGGACCATTATTTACATCGGAAAGGCAAAGAAGTTAAAAAATAGAGTTCGTTCATATTTTACTGGATCTCACGATGGTAAGACACAGCGTTTAGTCAGCGAAATAGATGATTTTGAATATATTGTTACTTCTTCAGATATTGAAGCACTTGTTTTAGAAATTAATCTCATTAAGAAACATAATCCTAAATATAATATAAATTTAAAGGATGATAAAACGTATCCTTTTATTAAAATCACAAATGAGAAGCATCCAAGATTATTAATTACCCGTCAGGTGAAAAAGGATAAAGGAAAATACTTTGGTCCGTTTCCAAATGTATACTCTGCAAACGAAACCAAAAGGCTTCTTGATCGAATTTATCCCCTACGAAAGTGCTCCACACTCCCAAGTAAAGTTTGCCTATATTATCACATTGGTCAATGTTTAGCGCCTTGTGTGAACGAGGTCTCTGAAGAAGAGAATAAACAAATGGTAGAAGGAATTAATCGTTTTTTAAATGGTGGTTATCAGGAAGTGAAAAATGAGCTAACGGAAAAGATGTATAATTCTTCAGAATTGATGGACTTTGAACGAGCGAAAGAGTATAGAGATCAAATATCGCATATTGAAGCTACTATGGAAAAACAAAAAATGATGATGACCGATTTGGTAGACCGTGATGTATTTGGTTACACTTATAATAAGGGCTGGATGTGTGTCCAAGTATTTTTTATTAGACAAGGCAAGTTAATCGAGAGAGATGTTTCATATTTCCCTGTTTATGCAGACCCAGATGAAGAATTTGTTACCTTTTTAGGACAATTTTATCTAGAGAATCATCATATTAAACCGAAGGAGATTTTATTACCTGATGATGTTGAAACTAGTTTAGTTGAACAATTGTTGGAAGTAAGTGTTTTTCAGCCAAAAAAAGGGAAGAAAAAGGAACTTGTTGAGCTTGCTTGTAAAAATGCAAGTATTGCCTTAGAAGAAAAATTTTCTCTAATAGAACGTGATGAAGAACGTACAATAAAGGCAATAGATAACTTAGGTCAACAAATCGGAATTTCCACTCCTTATAGAATTGAAGCGTTTGATAACTCGAATATACAAGGGACTAATCCAGTCTCTGCCATGGTTGTTTTTATTGATGGAAAACCAGAGAAAAGAGAATATAGAAAATATAAAATAAAAAGTGTTGAAGGACCAGATGATTACGCATCTATGAAGGAAGTTGTCAGAAGGAGATATTCTCGTATTTTAAAGGAAACCCTCCCCTTACCAGATTTAATTATTATTGATGGTGGAAAGGGGCACTTATCTGCTGCGAAGGATGTTCTAGAAAATGAACTTGGATTAGATTTACCTGTTGTGGGTTTAGTAAAGGATGACAAGCATAGAACATCAGAATTAATCATAGGTGATCCAATTCAGATAGTCCAATTAGCAAGGAATAGCCAAGAATTTTATTTACTTCAACGTATTCAAGATGAAGTTCATCGGTTCGCGATTACCTTTCATCGTCAGCTTAGAGGGAAAAATCTATTCCAATCCATTCTTGATGATATTCCAGGTGTTGGCGAAAAAAGAAAGAAAATGTTACTGAAACATTTTGGTTCGATAAAAAAGATGAAAGAAGCAACAGTTGAGGAAATAGGTTTAGCGGGGATTCCGAAATCAACAGCTGAATTGATTGTTGCAAAAATGAATGAAGAGTAAGTCCAAAAGATTCTTGTTAATTTAGTCTCCATCTGGTAATATATAATTTAATTTAATAATCCACTTCAGTTCGATGAAGTGATGATAGAGGTGCGAACTTCAATAGTACATAATCAGAAGAGAATGAGCTCTGATGATGATTATGGAAAGGGGAGCGTCGCCGAAGTGAAAAGACTCTCATGGACCTTTTTACTGGTTTTACATTAAATAAATGTAGAATTGTCAAACGGAATAACCGTTTGGAGAGCTATCTCACTCGCGAGAACGTTATCTATAGAAGCGTTCAAGCAATGAGATCCTCTCATTGCTTTTTTTTATTGTTCTAACAATAATACTGATTTTGTGCTCTGACAGAAGGGTATTGAAATAAACAAAAGTATTAATCAATGAATAGTTATAAAAGAGATACTGATAAAATGGAAGGTTGCTGAGAAATTGTGGGAATTATTGTGCAAAAATTCGGAGGAACATCAGTAGAATCTATTGAAAGGATTCAGAATGTTG
>JBFILZ010000051.1:0-17106 GCA_041611945.1 Bacillus sp. (in: firmicutes) | reverse complement strand
TTTAACAGAGACCTTCATGCAAAACAATTTTGCACCATGAGGTATGAAAATAAGCAATATATTTCTTTAGCAGTGATCGAAGTGGAAGAACGCGAGACTCCTCGATAATACTCCCGCATTTCCTTCGTGCGGTGAGAACTCATGGAAGCCTATTCAAAGTCCTGTGGGACTAGCGGGACAGGTGAGACCTGAAGGCGCTATCGCCGAGGGGCTCACCGCCCGCCCACGGAAAGCGAGTGTTCTGGAACGAAGATCCCCTTATTTTCAGGGTAGCAAAAATAAAAAACCCCAATATTGGGGTTTACATGATAGTTGCTTCAGGTTCTTCAGTAATTAATTGTTGAATTTTATTGTTTTCATCCATAATAGCAACTTTCGGATGGTGATTTTGGATCTTTTCTTCTAATATTAATGCATATGAGATGATAATTACAATATCGTCCTTTTGAACGAGCCTTGCCGCTGCTCCGTTTAAACAACAGACACCACTACCTCTTTCACCAGCGATGATATATGTTTCAAACCTTTGACCGTTATTATTATTAACAATGTTTACTTTTTCATTTGGAACCATGCCTACTGCATCTAGTATATCTTGATCTATTGTTATGCTTCCAACATAATTTAAATTCGCTTCCGTTACACGGGCACGATGAATCTTTGCATTCATCATTGTACGAAACATGTGAAATTCCCCCTTTTATTTCTTGCTTATTTAAGATTAAATTTCCATAGTAATATTATCAATTAGACGGACATTTGTAAACCTTACGGCTACAGCAATTAAAACTAATCCAGATAATATTGGTAACGTTTCCAATTCTGGAAAGGAATAGATTTCAATATACTCTACTTTTGCTGAAGAAGTTGAGGTAATTAAGTCTCCCATTTTCCCCCTGATAATGCTAGGATCACGCTCACCTTCTAGAATTAATTTCTTTGCAAGATTTAAGGTTTTGAAGAGTGTAATGGCTTCATTTCTCTCTTCATGACTTAAATACACATTCCTAGAGCTTTTAGCTAATCCATCATGTTCTCTTACAGTGCCTACTGGAACAATTTCAATGGGAAAATTAAATTCTTTCACTAGTGCTGAAACAATTGCTACTTGCTGAGCATCTTTCATTCCAAAGAATGCAAATGAAGGCTGAATAATGTTAAATAACTTCGTTAGCACAGTTGCTACACCATCGAAATGTCCAGGACGATTGATTCCACAAAGTAAATCGACTTTATTAACTACTCTAAGTGTTAGTATCTGGTCACCTTTGTACATCTCGCTTACTTCTGGATAAAATAAAAAATCCACACCAGCTTCTTTTGCAAGCTGTTCATCACGTTCAAAATCTCTCGGATACCTGTCGAAGTCTTCATTAGGACCAAACTGTAAAGGATTCACAAAGATACTTAGTATAACAACATCAGATTTATCACGTGCACATTCTAATAAAGTTAAATGCCCTTCATGTAGAAATCCCATAGTCGGAACAAATCCAATCGATTTCCCTTTCAATTTCAATGTAGAAACATGATTGTGCATTTCTTTAATTGTCTTGATTATCTCCACTTCTTTTGCCTCCATATAAAATAACTAGTTCCTCTTCTTTCATTGTAAAAGAATGGTTATCTGTAGGAAATTCCCTATTCTTCACTTCAGATATATATTGAACTAGGCCCTTTTTTATCTCCTCGTTACTGTCAAAGTATGTTTTTACAAATTTGGGTACTCTTGTTACACCGAAATTCACAAGATCGTGAAAAACAAGTACTTGTCCATCTGTTTCATTACCCGCACCTATACCAATTGTGGGAATTGATAACTGAGAAGAAATATGTTGGGCTACTTCTTTAGGCACACACTCTAAAACTAGAGCGAATGCACCAGATTCCTCACATCTTTTAGCATCCATAAGAAGCTTTTCAGCACTTTGTGCATCCTTACCTTGCACTGAATATCCTCCAAGCACAGCTACTGATTGTGGCTGTAAACCCAAATGCCCCATCACAGGAATACCAGCTTTCGTTAATAACCTGATGTCATCTAATACTTCATCTGCACCTTCTAATTTCAATGCATTTGCTCCAGATTCTTGAATAATTCTTTTTGCATTATTTAAAGTTTCCTGTTTGGAGATGTGATAAGACATAAAAGGCATATCTGTCACAATAAAAGTATCTTTTGCTCCTCTTTTTGTAGCCTTTGTGTGATGAATCATGTCATCTACAGTAACAGGAATTGTATTTTCGTATCCAAGTACCACCATTCCAAGCGAATCACCAACTAAGATAACATCGATACCTGCATCTTCTGCAAGTTTCCCAGTCGGGTAATCATAGGCTGTTAACATGGCAATTTTCTTCTGCTCACGTTTCATTTTAATAAAATCCTTCGTCTGCTTCATTCATTTTCCTCCTTTTTTAAAGAGGTAATGATAAAACCGAGCTAAGCAACAAAAAAAACCCTTCAATGAGAAAGAAGGATAGCATCCATGTAGCATACGGTTTCGTTCATCCCTCTGTCCCAGTCCGTTTAGACGTTGTTCAAAAAGTTAAAGTGATATAACGAAGAACTCTTTGTTGGCTAGTTCGGTTTCTCCTCATGTAAAATAAAATACATTTCAGCACCAAAACTTACAACTTAGAAATCAACAGTTATTTTATCATCCTTTTTTAACAACTGACTTATTTGATCTAGGCAGAAATTTAATTATCAAGAAAATTACAATGAGGTGCAGTTCCTTCAAAAGGATACTACCCAATATTAATTACATTATAACAGTACCATTCTAGTTAGGCTATCGAATGCCTCATAATTTTATCTCAATATCTGCTGAATAAATGTGATGAATTTTCCCAGAATTATCTTCGATTAGTAGAACACCTTCATCCGTAATACCCTTCGCATATCCTGATATTTTCCCTTTCAAGGTACTAGCAACAATTTCTTTACCAATACTAATGGCATATGCTTCCCACAAAAGCTTGATAGGATAGAATCCATGTTCAAGATATTCATTATATAATTGTTCAAGTTTCTTTAAAACAACCTGGATAAGTTCCGCTCTATTAATTTTTGTACCTGCCTCGATTCGAAGGGAAGTGGCCTTTGTTTGGATTTCTTTAGGGAAGTCTTCTACGGTTTGATTTACATTTAGGCCAATTCCAATAATGACAGAATTGATTCGATCTGCTTCTGCCTGTAGTTCAGTAAGGATTCCAACACATTTCTTACCATTGATAAGTATATCATTTGGCCACTTGATCTCTGGTAGAAGCCCAGTTAACTCTTGAATGCCACTTGCAACACTCACAGCTGTTAGTAAAGTTAATTGAGGTGCTTGGCTTATCGGAATGGCAGGTCGTAAAATAATACTCATCCATACACCGCTATACTTAGGGGAATGCCATACGCGATCTAATCGTCCCCGACCTGCAATTTGCTCCTCTGCAACAACTATTGTTCCTTCGTTCACACCATCATATGCCAGTTTATGAGCAATTTTTTGTGTGGAAGATACTGTTTCTTCATAATGAATAGTTCTACCAAATGTATCTGTTGCAAGCCCGAGTTGAATTTCATTGGATGTAATTTTTTCTGGGATTGAAATGATCCGATAGCCTTTCCTTCTCAATGCTTCAAGTTCAAATCCTTCCTTTCGAAGACCTTCAATATGTTTCCATATCGCCGTTCGTGAACACCCGATTGCCTCACTCAATTTTTGTCCAGAGACAAACTCTCCGTCGGCGTGAGTAAAAACTTCTAATAATTTTTCTCTTAATACCGATTGCACGAACCAAGCCACTCCTTTATTGAATCTAGATCATTCTTTATTTGCCTATTAAGTATTGCTTCTTCAATGTCAGTAAGTACTACATTTACCCATGGTCCAGGTGTTTTTCCGAATAATTGAAATAAATCACTCCCCTTGATGACTATCTCAGATCTCGATTGAATGGGTAAGTGATTATATTCTTTAATACGCATTGTTACTTGCTCACGACAAGGGAGCCCTTTCAATACAGAATATATTCTCTCAGTTGATTCTACGAGCACACGTCCAAGCTGATACATTAAAACTGGGGTAAACTGATTTTCCTGTAGATAAAGTAGACCGTTATAGATTTTTTTTGCATCATTCATCACTTTAACAGGTAACTTCCAGCTTTTTAAAAATTGGTCTATTTCCTTCACATTTAAGAGAAAACAGAATAAGGCCCATTTTTCTGCTCTATTTCGAACTTCCTTAAAATCAAGACTTGGCCACTTTTTTAAGCTTACTTCATATTCTGATAAGTTTTTAATATGCTTTGAAAGTTCACAATCAACTAGAAATCGCATAGCTGAATGACATGAAGGTCCAGATAAGGTTTTTTCTATTTCTGACATGATTCTTTCAATTGAAACATGAGTTATCAAGGGAGCCTCTTGATGAATTGATTTTAATGTAGCATGATCAATAGTAAATGAAAGTTGACTATGGAACCGTATGGCCCTCATCATCCTTAGTGCATCCTCTTTAAATCGATCAGTTGGTGTACCTACTGTCTCTATTCTTTTCATTTTTATTGCTTCTTGACCACCATATGGGTCTATTAGATTGCCGTCACGGTCCATCGCAATGGCATTCATTGTAAAGTCGCGTCTTCTTAAATCCTCTGATAATGAGTCAATAAATGTAACAGCGTTCGGCCTTCTATAATCTAAATAATTTTCGTCTTTTCGAAAAGTCGTTACCTCATACCCTACATTATCTAAAATTACAATAACGGTCCCATGTTGAATCCCAACTGGAATGGTTTTAGAAAAGATTCGAATGACCTCTTCAGGTGTTGCAGAAGTTGCAATATCAATATCACCAATTACTCTCCCCAATAACATATCTCTAACTGACCCACCAACGAAATATGCTTGATGATTATGTTTCATCAAAGTGTCAATTATCTTTATTGCTTCTTTGAAAATAGGAAACAAGCGAACCACATCCACTATTTTAATGTATTGTAGTAAATACTCTCATATTGCTCGACAATTTTGGCTGAGTTGAATTTTTCATTAATATAGCTTAGTGAGTTTTCAGCCATTTTTTTATGAAGATTTGAGTCTTTTAATAAAGAAATAGCTTTTTCAGAGATATCAGTAATATCTCCAAGATCACACAAGAAACCAGTTTCCCCGTCAACTACAACCTCTGGAATACCACCCACTCTTGTACCAATACAGGGAACACCACAAGCCATGGCTTCCAATAAGACTAATCCGAAACTCTCTTTTTGAGATAATAGTACTGTTAGGTCACTTATTGAATAGAGTTCTTCAATGTTATCTTGTTTACCAAGAAAAAGAACTTTATCCGTTAGATTCTTCTCTCTGACTAATTTATTCACAACTGTTAACTCAGGTCCATCACCTACTAACAGAAGCTTTGCAGGGATATTATCTTGAATTTTTTCAAAAGCTAAAATAACATCTGGGACCCTCTTTACATGTCTGAAATTTGAAACATGAATAATTACCTTTTCTTCCGGTAAAATTCCATATTCTGTTTTAAGGAAGGATCCTTCTTTTTTAAAGTACACTCTCTCATCTACAAAGTTATAGACCGGAGTGATTTCTTTATTTATTTCTAGTAAATCATACGTTTGTTGAATAAGATGTTTTGAGACTGCTGTTACTGCATCGGACTTTTCAATCCCAAACCGAATCAATTCGCTCATAGACGGATCATATCCAAGAACAGTAATGTCTGTTCCATGAAGAGTTGTCACAATCTTTACATCTCTTTTAGCCATTTGAGCAGCTAAAACAGCACAAACAGCATGTGGAACTGCATAATGGACATGTAATAAATCTAGCTCTTCCCGGTCAATAACTTCGGCCATTTTGCTAGCCAAAGCTAAATCATAAGGTGGATATTGAAAAACAGAATATTGATTGACTTCGACTTCATGATAATAAATATTACAATAAACTTTATTCAATCTAAAGGGTAAACTTGAAGAAATAAAGTGGATCTCATGACCTCTTTCTGCCAACAGCTTTCCTAACTCAGTTGCAACAACACCAGATCCACCTAAAGTAGGATAACATGTAATCCCTATTTTTAATTTCATCTCTTCTCCCCTAACAAACCTTCTCCTAAAAGAAGAGGCTTCTTACTAATGAATCCTTCTGCAAAACTTACTTCTGCTTCTTTTCCTAATAGCTTCTCACGAGCTAATACCGTTTCGATATATCCATTTACTAAAGGCGTATCTTCACTTTTATCTGTTTTGACAAATTGACTATGATAGGCCATTAAGCTCTTGACCTTTAAATCAATTGTACTACTAATATCTATTAAAAATGTAGGGGTATGTAATCCATTAATAAAATAATAAAATACTTTGTTTACTTTATGCTTAGATAAATCATCCTCTACTTGATAGTTCATAATCCCTGCAGAAAATATCGCTTCTTCAACAAGAGATGTACAATTCCCATGGTCTGGATGACGATCAATCTCGTAAGGTACAAATACAATAGTAGGTCTATATTTACGAATACAATGAACAATCTTTCGTATATATCCATCATTTTTGTATAACCCTCGATCTGGAAGAGTTAAATTCTCTCTGATTTTTATTCCAAGTATGTTTCCAGCTTCTTCTGCTTCTTTATATCGTGTTTGCACCGTTCCATTGGAAGAAAGTTCGGCCTCTGTTAAATCACAAATCCCAATTCTCCATCCATCTAATGCATACTTAGCAATTGTTCCCGCCATACCAATCTCTACGTCATCAGCATGGGCACCAAATGCTAAGATGTCTAATGTATTAGGACTTATTTGATTTTTGCTGTTCATGTACGATATTCCTCCAAGTAAAATCGCCTCTCTCCAATCCATGTATAAGTATTTCAGCAGTTCCCATATTAGTGGCTAATGGAATATCGTATACATCACAAAGACGAACTAGTGCTGTTACATCTGGCTCATGGGGTTGAGAGGATAAAGGGTCTCGAAAGAAAAAAATAGCATCCATTTCATTTTTTGCAATAAGTGAACCAATCTCTTGGTCTCCACCTAATGGACCTGATTTGAACCGAGTTATATCTAACCCTGTCGCTTCCATAATTCTTAATCCTGTTGTTCCTGTCGCATAGAGTGTATGCTTTTGAAGGATACTCTCATAGGCAATAGAAAACTGAACTAGGTAAGGTTTTTTCTTGTCGTGGGCAATCAAAGCGATTTTCATATAACTTCCCCTATTCTATTATATTTTCTAACCCGTATACTAATAGGTCAATCTTCATCACCGTTTCGATTGCTACTTTCACTCCAGACATAAAAGACGCTCTATTGTACGAGTCGTGTCTTATTGTTAAAGTTTGGCCATCTCCACCAAATAACACCTCTTGATGGGCAACTAAGCCCGGCAGACGTACACTATGTAATCTAATCCCTTCATAATCCGCACCTCTTGCACCTGGGTAGTGTTCAATTTCATTGAGATGTCCTTGTTTTTTTTGTTCTCTAACAGATGCAATCATTTCAGCAGTTTTTATTCCAGTACCACTTGGAGCATCTAATTTTTGATCATGGTGTAATTCAATAATTTCAACGTCGCTGAAATATTTAGCAGCCATTTGAGAAAATTTCATCATTAGGACAGCTCCTATTGCAAAGTTAGGGGCAATAATTGCACCTAGTTGTTTTTGATTTGCAATATTTCCAAGTTCCACTAAATCACTTGGTGAGAAACCAGTCGTACCAACTACTGGTCGGACGCCATAATGTAAAGCTGTTTTAGTATGTATTAATCCAAACTCTGGAGTTGTTAAATCCAATAACACATCTGGTCTAACCTTTTGAAGGCATGCCTCAATATTTTCAAAAATAGGTGCATCTATTGGAGCTAATCCCTCAATTTCTGCTATACTTTTCCCACCATTTTTATAATCAATTGCACCGATAAGAGAGAAATGTTCAGTATTATGAATAAGATTTACCGCTTCTCTCCCCATTCTACCTCGAGGACCTGCTATTACAATTTTGATTTCTTTCATATCACATACACTCCCACTATTCTTTTTTCATCCATCGATCTTTATCTCGAGTTTTATATTTATTCATAACGAGATTATGAGATTCCTCTAAATTAATTTCCAATGAATTTGCAAGACACGTCAACACAAACAACATATCTCCAATTTCTTGTTCCATTGATTTTTCTTCCTCAGAGGTCTTCTTTGGCTTTTCACCATAATAATGATTAACCTCGCGGGCGAGCTCACCTAGTTCCTCAGTTAACCTAGCTATCATAGCTAGAGGACTAAAATATCCTTCTTTAAATTGCCCTATGTATGTATCTACTTCTTTTTGAATATCTTCTAATGTTTTCGCCATCAATTTCACCTCATATTTTACTTCTTCCATGTTAGCTAATAATAGGAACTTTTACAAATATAAAAACTCTATTTATACTTAAATTGCCACAATATCCATTTTCATCTATACTATTCCAATACATACAATTTTTTTCAGGATGGTGCAAAATGTTCGGACGAATTAAAGTAGTAAACATTCTTTTCATTTTGTTAGGCGCAGCCATATTTAGCTTTGGTCTAGTGAATTTCAATATGCAACATCATCTTGCAGAAGGTGGATTTACAGGTATTACACTTTTACTTTACTTTAAGTTTAAGTTGGATCCATCTATAACAAACCTTCTATTAAATATTCCGCTCTTCTTCATCGGGTGGAAAATTTTAGGTCGTCTTTCTTTCATATATACAATTATTGGTACATTTAGTTTATCAGGGTTTTTGTGGATTTTTCAACGATATCCCGTCAGTATTCCACTTGAAGATGATATGACACTTGTCGCTTTATTTGCTGGTATATTTATTGGAGTAGGCTTAGGAATTATCTTTCGTTTTGGTGGAACAACTGGAGGAGTAGATATTATAGCTCGTCTTGCGCATAAATACATCGGATGGAGTATGGGGAAGACAATGTTCTTGTTTGACTTATGTGTTATTGGACTTTCAATTATTACCTACTTATCTTTAAGACAAGGAATGTACACCCTTGTTGCCGTATTCATTGCTGCGAAAGTAATTGATTTTATGCAAGAGGGTGCTTATTCAGCTAAAGGCGCAACGATTATTTCCGATAAAAACGACCAAATTTCCGATAAAATTTTAAAGGAAATGGAACGTGGCGTGACAATTTTAAGAGGAACTGGTTCGTTCACGAAACAAGATAAAGATGTTTTATATTGTGTTGTTGGCCGTAATGAAATTGTAAAACTAAAAAACATTATAACATTTGTTGACCCTCATGCATTTGTAGCTGTAACAGATGTCCATGATGTCCTTGGTGAAGGATTCACATTGGATGAACATAAAAAACCGCTTCGAGACTAAAAAAATCCTACTTTGTTAAACAAAGTAGGATTTTCTATTTAGTCTTCGCTTGTCATACCCGTATAAATTAATATTAAACGGACTAGTTCAAGCACAGCGACTAAAGCCGCAGCTACATATGTTAAGGCTGCTGCATTTAACACTTTACGTGTTTCACGTTCTTCATCATTTCTAATAACTCCTGCAGAAACAATTTCATTCATTGCACGATTAGATGCGTCAAATTCAACCGGTAATGTTACTAATTGGAATACAACTGCAGCTGACATTGCAATAATACCTAGTAAAACCAAACCACTAATACTTGCCAAAAATCCAATTAAGATTAAGATCCATGAAAAATTCGAACCAATATTCGCAACAGGAACTAAAGCATGACGGAAACGTAGGAAAGCATAGTCCTGTTCATCCTGTATTGCATGTCCAACCTCATGAGCAGCCACTGCAGCACCTGCAATTGAATGACCATGAAAATTGTCAGTAGAAAGTCGAATTGTTTTAGAACGAGGGTCATAATGGTCAGAAAGCACTCCTGGTGTTTCTTCAATACCAACATGATAAAGTCCATTATTATCAAGAATTTTTCTTGCAACTTGTTCACCTGTCATTCCAGACGAAGAAGCAATCTTAGAATATTTTTTATAAGCGCCTTTTACACGAAACTGTGCCCATAAGGGAATGATGATAATTAAAGCGAAATAAAGTAGGAATCCTCCCATTTGTTGTCCATCCTCCATGATACATTTTTATTATCTTTATTGTAAGCAAGAGATGTTTTTGTGTCAATCATTTAACCTTTTAACAGATGCTTGTTTTTGCTTGTCTCCTTTATACTTTCTCCATGCCACATAAGATAATGTAAGAATGATAATACTTCCAGTTGAGATCATTACCCAAATAAGGGAAGGATCAGCATCATCTTCATTCATTTGCTTGAACATCTTAGTTAATTCATCCTCCATAACTTGTAGATGCTTCATTCTAGATTCATGCAGAATAAGTTGTCCTCTGTACTCATCTAAAAAAGTTACATAGCTATTTATTAATTTGGATTGTTCTATCTCTAAATCAAGTCTAACACTTGGATAAATCATGTCGAATTTCCCTAAGAATAGATTTAAGTTCTGCTCAAACACCTCATTGTTGGATGAATCCGCAGCTTCCTTAATTGATTTAAAAGTAGCCATGACTGAGTTCTCCATTTCTGTCCATAATGGTTGATACTCAGAGTTTACTGCATCAATTACGAACCTGAACTTCATCACCGCTTGAACCTTTTCCTCAAGCGAAATATCCACCAACTCTAAAGCCAATTGCGCCTCTTCATAAGTGGTATTAATGACTCTTATTTCGTCCATCGTAAATGAATTCCCATGAATTCTCGTCTTGGAAAACTGATTATTGAAATAGGAGAGAAGTTTTTTAGCATCATCGAATTTTTGATACTTCACAAGTTGAAGGGCTTGATCAGTTATCACATCAAGCTTTTTCCAATCGGTTGTGTGCTCCGCTAGTCCAATTGTCGGTTTTAAACAAATGAATATAATCGTCAAAATTACTACCCATCTAATCATACTTGTCCCTCCCCCACACTACTTATAAATTGTATGAGGATGTGGACAAGAGTAGACCACTAGAAAGTCAATTGGATTCTATTTTTTCGGATACAAAGAAAATAGGTAATCAATAACGAGAGAATACTTAGCCAAAATGTAAAATAACCTATCAAAGGAATATATTCATCTAATCGATATTTTGGATACATAAAGAAAACATAGTCAATTACATCATTATGTAAGGTCCAGACAGCCGCAACCATTAAGTGCCAAAGTTTTAATCGATAATAAGGGGAAAAAAGAAGTCCTTGAATAGCCATAGCCCCATGTGAAAAAATGAGCATATATCCTTGCCATGTAAGTGACCCGTGAATAAATAACACCATCAAATTCATAGCCACTGCCCAAACTCCATACTTGAACAAAGTAACTACAGCTAAAGCTTCAAAAAGAGGCCAATTCTTCCGTAATAAAAAAGCAATTAGTACAAATACAAAAAACAAACTTGCAGTTGGACTATCTGGAACAAAAATCAGGAAAATATCTGGTGTTATCGCAAGTTGATAACCATACCATTCGTATCCATATATTGTCCCTGCAAGATTAACTATTAATAACAGCCACAAAACCCATCGATTTGATACAAAAAGTTGAATCATTCCAATCAATGATCATTCTCCTTTCAAAAAAATATTGTTTTTCTCTAAAAAAAAGCTGACGTTTACGTCAGCTTTAGGGTAATAATTAATGTTCTGCACCAGAGGCATTACCATCATTTGCTACATATTCGGCAAGAATTTGTAACTCTTCTTCTGTACCTTTAAATATACCAGCGGACATATTTCCTACTCCGTTTACTGCAATGTCAGCAATTTCTTCTGCCGTTAATCCTGTACCGATTAAGCTTGGAGCTAAATTCGGAGTACCTGCTAAATTGGTTGCATGACAAGAGAGGCATGTATTAGCTTCCATAATTTTGTAACCATCTGCTTCGGTATCAATTGGAACCTCATGGACAATTTTACCTTGTTCAGCAGCCAGATCCCAGTCATGAGAATCAACAGACTCCCACGTTAAAAAGATTGTACCCGCGATTCCAAGAATCATCATTCCAACAGCAACTGGACGCTTTGTTGGATGTCGTTCTGGGCCAATATCCAAAAAAGGTGCTAGTAATAATGCACCAAACGCTAGACCTGGCATGATAAGTGCACCAATTACTGTATATGGTCCAGCAGCGAATTCATATTTAAGAAGTTGGTATAAGAATAAAAAATACCAGTCAGGTAAAGGAATATAACCTGTGTCGGTTGGATCTGCAACACGTTCAAGTGGAGATTGGTGTGCTATGGTTAGACAAAGGAACCCGATTAGGAATACAGAACCCACTAACCATTCTTTTAATAAGAAGTTCGGCCAGAATGCTTCTGTTTTTCCTGGATACTCGGAATAATCTTTTGGAATATTCGGTTTTCGCTCAGCAGGGACACGTGAGTCTCCTACAAATTTCATACCTTTTCCACGATGCATTTTTTTCCCCTCCTTTTGTAAGGTGGAAAAAATTATGTGCAATTAAAAGCTACTTTTTGCTTCTAATCACCCAAATTTTTTCTATTATCAACTTGGTGGAATCATTTAAGTGTAATTAAACTCTGGTCTTCACTCATTTGTTTCCTCGACCTTCTTGCTTTTAATATTACAATGGTCCTGAAATACCTTGCTTACGAATCATAATAAAGTGAGCTCCCATTAGTCCTAGAAGTGCTCCAGGTAAGAAGAACACATGGATTGCAAAGAACCTAGTTAATGTTTGAGCACCAACAATTTCAGGATCTCCAGCTAATAAAGTCTTAACAGCAGTTCCGATAAACGGGGTAGCTGCGGCAATTTCTAAACCAACTTTTGTAGCAAATAATGCTTTCATATCCCATGGTAGTAGGTAACCAGTAAACCCTAGACCTAACATCACAAAGAATATTAACACACCCACAACCCAGTTTAATTCACGTGGCTTTTTATATGCTCCTTGGAAAAATACACGAAGTGTATGTAAGAACATCATGACAATAACTAAACTAGCACCCCAGTGATGCATTCCGCGTACAATGACACCAAAAGCTACTTCGTTTTGTAAGTAGTATACTGATTCCCAAGCATTCTTAATATCTGGTACATAATACATTGTTAAAAACATACCTGAAAGAATTTGGATTACTGTAATGAAAAAAGTTAATCCTCCAAAACAGTATACAAATGCTGAAAAATGATGGGCTGGGTTAACGTGTTCAGGAACCTCATGGTCCGCGATATCACGCCACATTGGCGTAATATCTAAACGTTCATCTACCCAATCATATATTTTGTTTAACATTTATTACGCCTCCCCTCTTGGCATTGCTTTTCCTAAATACAACTTTCCATCTTTTACTTCAGAAACATATACATCTAAAGGTGCAATAGGTGGAGTACCAGGAACATTTGTACCATCCTTTTCATACAAACCATAATGGCATGGACAAAAGAACATATTCTCATTTTTAGGATCTGAATTCCAGTTTACAGTACAGCCAAGATGCTTACATACAGGTGATAATGCTACAATTTTCTCGCCATCTTTATACACCCATGCAGACTTTGGTTCTTTAGATTCATACCATGCATCCACTTGATCAATCTTAAAGTCAATCCGTTTTGGTTCATTAGTAATATCTTTAATGTCTGCAACAGGAATTAAGTCCGATTCAGCTACAGGACGTAAAACAGGATCTAAAGCAAAACGAACCATTGGCATCAGCATACCTGCTGCCATAAATCCACCAACACCAGTAAGGGTATAGTTTAAGAATTGACGTCTTGAAACGCGATGTTTTTTCTCACTCATCATTTTCCCCCCTCTATACAATAATCAAGTCCGTTCGGACATACTTTTTACACTTATAAAACTAGGACATACTCATGATATATCAATATTAATAGAAGGTCAATATTATCATTTTCATTTTATCTTTACAATATGTATAAAATGTCTAACTTCTCCAAGCTGTTACTATCAATGGAACAAGCTGGGAAACTTGGTCTGTCATGATTTGTTGCTTGACACTACTATCAACATGCTCAATTGGTACTGCTTGTATACAGAACAATTTATCCTCAAATGTTTCTTTATACTTCTTCCAATCTGGTTCACTTGTTAGAAAGATTACGTGTTTGAACCCTTGTTCTATTAGGAGTTCTTTCCACACCAATAGCCTACTAATTTCTTGTTCGAGATTACTGTTTTTTATATAGGTAAAAGAAGGTAGCAAGAACATTCTTCCTTTAAATTGCCTTTCAATTTCATTACCTACTATTGTAATAAATTCCCCATTTAAAACCGTATTCTTCATTTGTTGTCCAATTTCAATTGATACAATTGGAATTATGGCTGTATCTACATATTCTTTTGATTGTAGATATGTATCAATGTCGGTAGTCATCCACTTCATTTGTATGACCTCCTTTATGTTTTCATTTTATTTAACCATATTTTCCTCAGCTTTTCATCTATCAAACAACCAATTAAATTTTAATCCGGTTCTTTAAAACATATAGTTCACAAAAAATACTTTTTTTGAGTGGCTATCTCCTCCAAACTTGATGTGAATTTTCACTAGATTGGTGACTTTTTTTGCCAAGAGGAGATAGCCTTCCTCTTCAGAATACTCTTTGAAGTCTTATGGGTAACTCTAATCTTTAAGAAGCTTTCACCACTTGTTTCATTTACTTTCAGCTTGGATTATTTCATTTCCTCTGGTATATTTTTATGTTGATTTAAGTGGAATAGATCCATTAAAAAAACACCCTGCGATGGCAAGGTATTAGTTTAATTTTTTTAATAATTTAGTTAGCTTTTTAAAATCTTCTTGGTTTTGTTCGTCAAGTGCGTTATCAATTAATGTCAACAATTTGTCCCGTTGAAAGGTATATATAGACTCTTTAAGGAATTTTTCAGCTAATTGTTTATCTTTTTCACTAATTTGTAAGTGCTTTGGCATAAATGGATTATCTTCAAGAACTAATACAAAATGAGACGAATGGAAAGATTCCCTAAAGTTTAGTTGAATGTATATATCCTCATCACGATTGAGTCTTATATCATGAAAAGACTTTTCAGCATCCGTTGTCATAACATTCTCTTTGTAAAAACGAAATGGAACATCGTCAACACAATGTGTAGACATGATTATACCCTTCGGGCAGTATTGTGCTTGTTCGACGAAGTGAACCTTTTTCATTAATTGGTCATGACTCATCAAATAATTTAATATCCAAACACACTCTCTACGCTTGAGTTGATAGTTATTAAGAAACCAACGAATAAACTCTTTTTTTTCATTTACAGATACAGGGGTAGCCATTATTGTCCCTCCTCTGCGCTCTTTTGAGATGCCGGCATTACCACTTAATTAGTAAAGTTCAACATTTGTTATTGAAATCCTTCATATCACTCTTCGTTTTCATGTTGCAAAATCAGACCTTCAATGTCGATTCTTGTCTTATCTAGTTGAATCAGCTCTTTAAATCGTTCTACAGCTTGTTCTCTCAAACCTTCTTCCAAGAGAAAGTATCCATATTCTTCGAGAAAATCAGGTTGATCTTTAAAAAAAGTATATGCAACATGATATTGTTTTAATGCATCCGAATATTGTTCTAGTTCCTTTTTTGCGGTAGCTAAATCCCAAATCATTTGAGGATCTTCATCTCCATTTTCCATGGCTTTCTCAATAAAGTGTTCTACCTTTTCATAATTACCTTCACTCATATAAATTCTTGTCAGTAAAAAAGCAGCCTCTATTGACTCATGGTCTAAATTAATGGCTTTTTCAAGCATTTCTTTTCCTTTTGAAGATTGATTCATTTTCATTGCCAATCTTCCGCCATAAATATATAATTCCTTATTATATTCATCAACTTTTAATCCTTCAGTTATTGTTTTCTCTGCATCATCAAGTAATTCTTCTGCTTCATACGCCTTAGCTAGAACTAAGTAAAGTGGACTGTAGGCAGGATCCATTTCCTTCAGTTCTATTAATTTGTGTATAGCTGTTTTATATTGTACTGCCTGAAAAGCAGTACAGGCATAACCAAATAAACTATCAATTTCCTTTTTGTCCTCTAAACCCTTTTCATAATGAGTAAAAGCCTCTTCGAAAATCCCTGTTGCAGCATAACATTCCGCAATACGAAGGTGAATGTTAATATCCCCCACTTGGTCTTGGTATTTCAAGACTTCCTCATAGTAAGGAATACTTTGATTATAATTTCCTCTTCCAGAATAAAATTCTCCCAAAGCAAACAAAATAATCGAATGCTTAGGTAATAATGATTTTGCTTTGAGAAGCTTTTGTTCTGCTACTTCATCTAGTCCCTGCATCTGATATAAATCAGCTAATAATAATAAAGCACGTGGGAATTCTGGATCACTTTCATCGATTTGGTCTAATAGATTGATGGCGGATTCTTCTTCATCTAAATCTATATATACCTCTGTTAAAAGGAGCTTCAGCTCACTCTCTTCTGGATAATTCGTTAAAAGAGAGAGTATTAGTTTCTTTGCCTCCCCTAAAAAACCAAATTGGTAGTAAGCTTCAGCGATGGAGTATTTTTCGTGGTCGTTTGTATGCTGTAATAACCTTTCTAATTCAGCTAACCCTTTCTCAACTTCTCCGGACTCTATTAATTCGATTGCTGCTTCAATTGTTTTCATAAGACTCCCTCTAATTCCAAAATTCTAATGGATTTTCATATTATCAATAAATTTTATTTCTAAAATTTCATTTTAACTAAAGGCTACCCTGAAAATAAGGGGATCTTCGTTCCAGAACACTCGCTTTCCGTGGGGCGGGCGGTGAGCCCCTCGGCGTTAGCGCCTTCAGGTCTCACCTGTCCCGCTAGTCCCACAGGACTTTGAATAGGCTTCCATGAATTCTCACCGCATGAAGGAAATGCGGGAGTATTTTCGAGGAGTCTCGCGTTCTTCCACTTTGATCACTGCTAAAGAAATATATTGCTTATTTTCATACCTCATGGTGCAAAATTGTTTTCCATGAAGGTCTCTGTTTAACGTTGTTGTTGATTTCAGCTGAAGGATGCTCAATTTCCACA
>JBFILZ010000050.1:0-17363 GCA_041611945.1 Bacillus sp. (in: firmicutes) | reverse complement strand
TAACTGAGATTACAAAATACGCTGAAGATGGAGTATACATGATGATAAGCAAGGGCTGGATGGAACAACCACCTACATTTGATGATCGGGATAAATTATCTCAACAGGAACACTATTAAATTGTTAGGAAAACTCATGAAATCAAATGAAATTCCTATTCCTTTTCAAACTTGGATGAAATTCTATATAGAACTCGTGACTTAAGTAAATCAATCACCAGCATTAATAAAACCAAAAAAAGAGAAATCGCCACATTTTATATGTGGCGTTTTCTCTTTTTAATCCTCTTTTTGCTTCTTGGGAACAAAATCAAAGATTTCATTTGACTCAAATGTATCTATTAAGCGATCAAGCCAATCGTAATACTCTAGTGTGCTTTTTAGTTTTGTAAGGTCATTAGATGCTTGTTCAAGTACTTCTTCTGAGACGTCTGGCTCAGTTACTAACTGATTAAGTTCTTTCATTGATTTTTCAATGGCAGTAATGTTTACAGAGATGCCAGCGCGCCATTTTATTGTGAAAAAATCAAAAAAGGATTGATACCAATCTTCTTCAATAGCGTACAAGTCTTTGCGTTCACCTTTTACCCAAACCTTATCAACCATATTCAAATCAAGGAGACTTCTAACAGATGTACTCATACTTGTCTTACTCATGCCAAGCTCTTCTTTCATTTCATCAAGAGTCAAAGGGGCTTCGGAAAAGAACAGTAGACCATATAATCTCCCTATAGAGGGTGTTACTCCATAAAGATTTAAATTTTGGGATATTGCATCAATGACTCGTGCCCTTGATCGTTCTAACCTATCAAAATCCTTCATTTATCTCACATCCTGTGTGGGTGGTATATATGTTATACATTACATATTCCTAATTCGAATGTAAAGGAGCATGGAGGTAAGGGATTGGTAGAATTCAGAAGTATTAGTAAGAATTCTTATTGTATTGTACGTACAGAATATACTGTACGTACAATATGAACAAATTTGACGTTTTATGACGTTTGTCCTACATCCTCCTAAAATCATATAATTAAATAGCCCTAGAGGGAAACAGAAGAGGTGAAAGTATGGAAAGCAAACAGTCAAAGATAAAAGTTAGCAACGTAACAAAGATTTTTGGGAAATCATCGAAGAGAGCATTGCAATTATTGAAAGAAGGAAAGTCAAAGGATGAAATATTAAAAGTTACTGGTTCCACGGTTGGGGTCAATCAAGCCTCATTTGAAGTGAATCCAGGTGAAATATTTGTCATCATGGGGTTGTCTGGAAGTGGAAAGTCTACACTTGTAAGATTACTTAACCGCCTAATCGAACCAACAAGTGGAGAGGTTCAAATTGATGGTAAAGACGTAGTCAAGATGAGTAAAGAAGAACTTAGAAATGTTCGCCGTAATAAAATTAGTATGGTATTTCAAAAGTTCGCACTTTTTCCACATAGAACGGTATTAGAAAACACAGAGTATGGATTAGAAATTCAGGGCGTAGAGAAGGAAGAACGAACAAAGAAAGCTACAGAATCTCTTGAGTTAGTTGGATTGAAGGGATATGAACACCAATATCCAAGCCAACTAAGTGGGGGAATGCAGCAGCGTGTTGGTTTAGCAAGAGCGCTAGCAAATGATCCTGATGTTCTTTTAATGGATGAAGCTTTTAGTGCATTAGATCCGTTAATTCGAAAAGATATGCAGGATGAGTTGCTAGAATTGCAATCAAGTATGGAGAAAACCATTGTGTTTATTACCCATGATCTTGATGAGGCACTTCGTATTGGAGATCGCATTGCCCTTATGAAGGATGGGAATATTGTACAAATAGGTTCACCAGAGGATATCTTAATGAATCCGGCAAATGAATATGTTTCAAGATTTGTAGAAGATGTCGACTTATCTAAGGTGTTAACTGCTTCACACGTAATGAAGCGAGCTGAAACTATTCAGATTGACAAAGGTGCACGAGTTGCATTGAAGCTAATGAGAGATCTGGGGATTTCATCGATCTATGTAGTAGATAAGCAACAAAGACTACTAGGAGCTATCACTGCCCAAAATGCATCAAAAGCGGCAGATGCTAGTCAACCGATGGAACTTTACATTGAAAAAGATATTACTTCCGTAACAAGTGAAACTCTGTTAACCGATTTATTCGAAAAAGTATCTGAAGCTATTATTCCGGTTGCAGTGATAGATGAAAAAATGAGATTAAAAGGAATCGTTGTCCGAGGTGCTGTGATAGGTGCCCTATCAGGAAACGAAAGATTTATCAATGAACAAATTGAGACTCCTGAATTTAAGGAGGTGAAGTAAAATGGCAAATTTATTACCTAAGCTACCTCTTTCAAATTGGATTGATTTATATGTCACTTGGCTAACAGTAACTTTTGGTGGAGCATTTGATGCAATCGCAGAAGGGTTAGAGTGGTTTGTTGATACCATTGTATTGATTTTAGCCTTTCCACCCTCCATCGTATTAACGTTAATTGTTAGTGCACTTGCATGGAAAGTGTGTGATAGAAGGATTTCATTATTTGCACTAATAGGTCTTTTCTTAATTGATAACCTAGGATATTGGGAAGAAATGCTTGAAACACTAGCTCTTGTGCTAACATCAGTATTTATTTCAATTTTTATTGGAATTCCATTAGGTATCTGGTCATCACAAAGTCAAAGAGTAAAGCAAATTGTAACACCTACACTAGATTTTATGCAGACAATGCCGGCATTTGTTTACTTGTTACCTGCGATTTTCTTCTTCAATATAGGAGTGGTACCAGGTGTTATAGCGTCAGTAATATTTGCAATGCCACCAACAATTCGCTTGACAATACTAGGCATTCAGCAAGTACCAGCTGATCTGATTGAAGCGACTGAAGCATTTGGATCAACTACTAAACAAAAATTATTAAAGGTACAGCTACCACTAGCAAAACAAACAATTATGGCAGGGATAAATCAAAGTATCATGCTTGCATTATCTATGGTTGTAATTGCATCAATGGTTGGTGCGCCTGGGTTAGGGACCGAAGTTTACCGTGCTGTAACTCAAATTAAAACTGGTATCGGATTTGAAGCTGGTCTAGCAATAGTTATTATTGCAATTTTATTAGATCGATTCACTCAAAATATAGGGAAGAAAAAACAAGGGGGAACTTTATAATGATTAAGAAAATTTTAGGATTTACTTCAGTACTTGCATTATCAATGGGATTAGCAGCTTGTGGAGGAGATGAGGTTGATAATTCATCTAAATCAGTTGGAGAACAATTGGATTATGAAATCGTCGGAATTGATCCTGGTGCAGGTCTAATGAAAATAACGATAGACCAGATGTTACCTGAGTATGGTCTGGAAAACTGGGATGTAGTTGAGGGTTCTGGAGCAGCGATGGCTGCAGCATTGAAAAAGGCATATGATAAAAAGGAGCCTATCATTGTAACAGGATGGAGCCCACATTGGAAATTTGCAAGCTTTGACCTAAAATACTTGGAAGATCCAAAAGGAATTTATGGTGGTGAAGAGGATGTTCATACGATTGCTCGTCTTGGACTAGCTGAAGATCATCCAGATGCACACAAGCTACTTAGTCAATTTAATTGGTCACCTTCTGACCTTGAGACAATTATGAATCAAATTCAAGATGGGGTTAAGCCAGATGAGGCTGCTACAACTTGGTTATCTGAAAATGAGGCTCTACTAGGTGAATGGACAGAGGGTGTAAACACAGTTGATGGTGAAGAAATCAAGATTCTTTATGTAGCATGGGATGACGTAATTGCTTCATCACATGTTGTACAAAGTGCACTTCAAAGCGTTGGATATGAAGTAGAATTAATTCAAGTTGATGCAGGCCCAATGTGGGCAGGAGTAGCAAATGGTAGTGGAGATGTTACAGTGGGTGCTTGGTTACCTACAACACATGCTGACTATTATGCTGAATACGAAGGCAAGTTTGAAGATTTAGGTTCAAACCTTCATGGAACAAAGCTTGGACTTGTTGTTCCTGCATACATGGATATTGATTCAATTGAAGATTTAAAAGAGTAATTTAGAAATAAAAGCAAAAAGTAAAAGGTAGCTGTTAACCAAACAGCTACCTTTTTAAGTTGAACACTTTAACCGATTAACGTAGTGGGGGTCAGTCCCCCAGCGCTTTAATGCGCCGGGGGACTGACCCCCCTGTCTTCACTGTCTTTAAGAGAGGAAAAGTTGATTAAATATACATAACTTTGTTATTATCAGTATATTGTTGAAAGGAACATTTGGAGGTGTAGGTAAATGTCACGAATTTCTAAGGATGAAGTTAAACATGTTGCTCATTTAGCGCGTTTAGCAATTACAGAGGATGAAGCAGAGATGTTTCAAAAGCAACTTGATGCAATTATCACGTTTGCCGAACAGTTAAATGAGTTAGATACAGAATCAATTGAACCAACTTCTCATATTCTAAATATGAAAAATGTATTGAGAGAAGATAAGCCTGGGAATGGACTTCCATTAGCGGATGTACTTAAGAATGCACCGGATCACAAAGATGGACAAGTTCGTGTGCCAGCGATTTTAGAGTAGAGGGGGATCAAGCATGTCGTTATTCAATCACAAAATATCGGAGTTACATACTAAGATTCATAAAAAAGAAATTATGATTACTGATTTAGTTGATGAATCCTATCGAAGAATTAGTGAAGTAGATAGTAAAATAAATGCATTCCTAACTTTGGATGAAGAAAACGCACGTAGTATTGCACGTGAAATGGATGACCAACTAAGTAAAAAAAATGAATATGGACTGCTATTTGGTCTACCAATAGGTGTGAAGGATAATATTGTAACTAAAAACCTTCGAACAACTTGTGGTAGTAAAATTCTAGCTAACTTCGATCCGATTTACGATGCGACAGTTGTAGAGAAGTTAAAAAAAGCTGAAACAATCACAATTGGGAAATTAAACATGGATGAATTTGCAATGGGTTCATCGAATGAGAACTCTGGATTTACTCCTGTTAGAAACCCTTGGAATATTGATTATGTTCCAGGTGGCTCAAGTGGTGGTTCTGCTGCTTCCGTTGCAGCGGGTGAGGTTTTATTTTCATTAGGATCTGACACAGGTGGGTCAATCCGCCAACCTGCTTCCTATTGTGGTGTTGTAGGATTAAAACCCACATATGGACGTGTATCCCGTTATGGGCTAGTTGCCTTCGCATCTTCGTTAGATCAAATTGGTCCCATTACTAGAACAGTTGAAGATAATGCGTATTTACTCCAAGCTATTTCGGGTTTAGATCCTATGGATTCTACATCAGCGAATATAGAAGTTCCTGATTTCCTGTCCTCTTTATCAGGAGATGTAAAAGGTCTTAGAATCGCTGTCCCAAAAGAATATCTAGCGGAAGGAATACAAGAGGATGTCCGACAATCTGTGTTAGATGCATTAAAAGTACTAGAAGGACTTGGAGCAACATGGGAAGAGGTCTCGCTTCCGCATTCAAAATATGCTCTAGCTACCTATTATTTATTATCCTCATCTGAAGCTTCCTCTAACTTATCGCGATTTGATGGTGTTCGTTACGGTGTCCGCTCAGATAATGCAAACAATCTCTTGGATCTCTACAAGCAAACACGAAGTGAAGGATTCGGAAACGAAGTAAAGCGAAGAATCATGCTTGGAACGTTTGCCCTTAGCTCTGGATATTATGATGCTTATTATAAAAAAGCTCAAAAAGTACGTACTCTTATTAAACAAGATTTTGAGAATGTATTTGAGAAATATGACGTTATTATTGGCCCAACTACACCGACCCCAGCTTTCAAGCTGGGTGAAATGACTAAGGACCCGATGACAATGTACGCGAACGATATTTTAACGATTCCTGTAAACCTAGCGGGCGTACCAGGGATTTCAGTGCCTTGTGGATTCTCGAATGGTTTACCACTTGGATTACAAATCATTGGCAAGCATTTTGATGAGTCAACGTTATATAGAGTTGCCCATGCTTTCGAGCAAGCGACCGACCATCATAAGCAAAAGCCAACATTGTAAGGGGGGAAGACGATGAATTTTGAAACAATTATTGGACTTGAGGTCCACGTTGAGCTTAAAACGGATTCTAAAATATTTTCGAACAGTCCGAATCATTTCGGTGCTGCGCCTAACACACAAACAACAGTCATAGACTTAGGATATCCTGGGGTACTACCTGTTTTAAATAGACAATCTGTTGATTTTGCGATAAAAGCAGCAATGGCTTTAAATTGTGAAATCGCTACGGATACAAAATTTGATCGAAAGAATTATTTTTATCCTGATAACCCAAAGGCCTATCAGATATCGCAATATGATAAGCCGATTGGTGAACACGGCTGGATTGAAATCGAAGTGAACGGGAATAAGAAGCGAATCGGAATCACTCGTCTCCACTTAGAGGAAGATGCGGGGAAACTAACACATACAGGTGATGGATACTCTTTAGTAGACTTTAACCGCCAAGGGACACCACTTATTGAAATCGTATCTGAACCTGATATTAGTTCTCCAGAAGAGGCCTATGCATACTTAGAAAAGGTAAAATCAATCATCCAATATACAGGAGTTTCCGACTGTAAGATGGAAGAGGGGTCCCTTCGTTGTGATGCAAATATCTCATTACGTCCAATTGGGCAAGAAGAGTTTGGAACTAAAGCTGAACTGAAAAACCTTAATTCTTTTGCCTTTGTGCAAAAGGGTCTTGAATATGAAGAAAAGCGTCAGGAGAAGGTTCTTCTTTCAGGGGGAATTATCCAACAAGAAACCCTTCGTTACGATGAGGCGAAAAAACAAACGGTGCTGATGCGGATAAAAGAAGGTTCTGATGACTATCGATACTTCCCTGAACCAGATCTTGTTCAGCTACATATTGATGATGAGTGGAAGGCTCGTATTCGTTCGGAAATCCCGGAACTTCCTGATTCACGTAAAAGGCGTTATGTAGAGGAGTTAGGACTACCTAATTATGACGCTGTTGTCCTAACTCTCACAAAGGAAATGTCAGATTACTTTGAAGCTACTGTGCAAAATGGTGTCGACGCAAAACTTGCTTCCAACTGGTTGATGGGTGAGGTTTCAGCTTACTTGAATTCAGCAGGAAAAGAGCTTTCGGAGATTGCCTTAACACCTGAAAGTTTAGCGAGTATGATAAGCCTGATACAAGACGGCACACTTTCATCAAAATTAGCTAAAAAGGTATTTCAAGAACTTGCAGAAAAAGGGGGAGACCCTAAGGAAATCGTAAAGGCAAGTGGACTTGTCCAAATATCAGATGAAGGCACTTTGCGAAAAATTGTTAACGACACTCTAGAAACAAATCCACAATCCATTGAAGATTATAAAAGTGGAAAGGAACGTGCTATAGGGTTCCTAGTCGGACAAATGATGAAAGCAACAAAGGGTCAAGCCAACCCTCCATTATTGAATAAGATATTGTTAGAAGAAATTAATAAGCGTTAAAAAAATTAAGCACCAGTCTCTGTATCGGAGACTTGGTGTTTTTTGTTGATTTCAGCTGCAGCAGGTTACTCGCTTTCCACGGGCTGGAGGTGAGCCAACTCGGCACTTTGGGATTCAACTTCAAACGTCAATCTACTTCGTTCGAAAAATCAAAAGGGGAACTTTAACAGAGGCTGAGATTTAGAATTAAGTTGAGGTTGTACTGTTTTTTGCTGTTTGGTTTTCAGTCGATTTCAAAAATAGAAATAGTGTATACTGACTTTTCATCATCATGATTAAACTGAATGTAATGTTCAGATAATTGTAAGCTATCAACAATCCATATTCGTGTTTTTGCCCTGTTTATAGATAAGTCCATTTATATGTAACCATTTTTCATTAAATAGTGTTTACTATTCTGAGTAATACAGGTTAATGTTTGATGAATTTAAAACATATTTCTTTATTCCGACAAATAACATGTGTATAATAAGAATTAATAAAATAGCTCTGTTAAACGTTATTGATTTCAGCACAGGATGCTCGCACCTTTCACTTCAATCAACTTCGTTTAAAAAATTAACAGAGAGCTTTAACAGAGTCAAGAAAATAGAAGAGGAGAATGGTTAATGGGTATACCAAAACCACTTGTTCAAATAAATCAGCTATTTATTGTCATATCAGTGTTGGTAAGTTTATTTATAGCGTCAGAGATAATTATTTTGCCTTTTACTTTAGGGGTCATTACATTGATAACCAAGCAAAATCCAATTATCAATTTTAGTAGAAGATTTCTTAAAAAGCCGAAGGAACAGTATATACAAGAAGATAAGGAACAACAAATATTCAATCAATGGATTGCCACTGTCAGCCTAGGAATTTCACTTTTAGCGTTTAGCCTAGGGTTTTCGGTAATAGGATATATATTTAGTACCATGGTCGTGATTGCAGCTAGTTTGGCACTTAGTGGATATTGTATAGGATGCACAATTCATTTTCGTTATTTAATGTGGAAGCACCACCGTCAAATGAATTAGTTTTTTGAACGATTATTAAAGAACTGCTTTCCAAATTGTTATGAATCTTTCAAACAATTTGAGGGCAGTTTTTTTATGACTAAATATGGTACAGACGAAAGAAAACATAAGGGAATGTTTAGTAGAATTTAAGAGAGTACTCATCTAGTACAATAATTGGAGATAATCGCATCATCAATCATCTAAGTTTGTTTTTACATAATTAATTTCGGACATACTAGATGATGACCTAAAAGTTGATATGTATGATTTATTCGTTATAATATAATGTTGATAGGCAATTGGTTTGAATGTAAAATTGCTTGGGTATATATTTATGAGTCTTGAATATACTCAAATTACTTGTCTTAACTAAATACACAGGATGATGATAAAATGAAACGTGCTCGAATTATTTATAACCCAACATCGGGAAGGGAACTTTTTAAAAAGAGTTTACCCGACGTCTTGCAAAAGCTAGAACAAGCTGGATATGAAGTTTCTTGCCATGCTACAACAGGTTCTGGCGATGCGACAAATGCCGCTAGAATAGCAGTGGAGCGAGGGTTTGAAGTGGTAATTGCTGCAGGTGGGGATGGAACGATTAACGAGGTTGTCAACGGACTGGCTGAACAGGAAAATCGACCGAAACTTGGGATTATTCCTGTAGGAACGACAAATGATTTCGCCCGTGCTCTTGGCATTCCTAGGACTACTATCGAAGATGCAACTAGAATTATTTGTGAAGGGAAAACTCTTCCAATCGACCTAGGCAAAGTAAATGATACATTTTTTATCAATATTGCTGGAGGTGGAAGATTAACCGAGCTTACATATGAAGTACCAAGCAGACTTAAAACACTTCTAGGGCAATTAGCATATTACCTTAAAGGTATTGAAATCCTTCCTTCAATTAAACCGACTTATGTTGAGATAGAATACGACGGTAAATTTTTTGAAGGTGAGATAATGCTTTTTTTAGTATGTAATACAAATTCAGTTGGTGGATTTGAAAAACTTGTACCAACTGCGGATTTTAGTGATGGAATGTTTGACTTATTAATAGTAAAGAAAACAAATCTTGCTGATTTCATAAGAATCTCTTCTCTTGCATTAATGGGGGAGCATATGAATGACCCTTCATTGATTTTCACCAAGGCCAGTAGGATTAAAGTCACTCCATCAGATAAAATGCAATTAAACTTAGATGGTGAATATGGAGGGTTATTACCTGGAGAATTCATCAACTACTATCAGCATTTAAATGTATTTGTTTCGAAAGAGAAAATAGAACAAATTTATGGATAGCAGGCCTTTTGGTCTGTTTTTTAGGTTGCTGATATACTATAATTACCATAGTACATAAGTAGTATAATGTGTCGATTCTATATCAAAAATTAAATCTTTTTGTCATAATATAGACATGAATTGAAGGAGTATACGAGGAGGACTATCTATCCATGAACAAATATACAAAAACTGGAATAGAGGGATTAGATTTTATTATTAGTGGTGGCTTTCCTACCGGCTCCACAATCTTACTTGATGGTGCACCAGGGACAGGTAAGACAATATTAGGAATGCAATTTTTATATCAAGGTGCAATGTACCATAATGAACCCGGAATATATATAAGTTTTGAACAATTTCCTGACCAAATCTATGAAGATATGAATGCATTTGGCTGGGATATAAGACAGCTAGAGAAAGAAAACAAATTACGAGTTGTTTGTATGTCTCCTGAAGTTCTACTAGAACAAATGAAGCAGCCAAATGGACTTTTTGACCATATTGTAAAAGAAATCAATTGTAAGCGAATTGTTATCGATAGTTTGAATTTACTTTATTCTGGTATGGACAACCAAATAGAAGAAAGAAAGACTATTTATACACTAAGAAATATTTTAAGGAAATATGTACTTACATCTATCCTAATTCATGAACACACTTCTATAAAAAGAGAAGAAATACCGTTTGTTAGTTATGTAGTAGATGGTGTCATAAACCTCAACTTGCAACAACATAACGTGATTTATCGAAAAAGAACATTAGAGGTTTTAAAGATGAGAGGGCGTAAAATTAGAGAAGGAGAACATATCTATCGATTGACTGATTCTGGAGTCCATCTTGTTCCGGCTCTCTCCTTAATAGAAGACAAAGTGGTTACGGAAGAACAAGCAAATATATCGACAGGTATTCCAATGCTTGATCAACTCTTATCTGGTGGGATTCCACGTGGGACTAGTTTTATATTAGATACAAATAGTAAAGCAAATTACAGTTATCTCCTTGCATCCATCGTCACAAGTAGGGTACAGGCGGGAGAAAACATTATTATGCTGTTATCGAGTTTAACGACAGTTCAGGATATTGGCCATTTATTTAACTTATATGGTGTGAATCTTGCTGATTTAGTAGAACGTAAGAAAGTCTACTTTATTGAACACTATGATCGACCTATACCAGATGAGTATAAATCAGTCGTCATAAATGTCAATCACGTGAGTGACCTTGATTATAGTAAACACTTATCTGAAAAGATGGGATCTATTGTGTCAGAGAGTCTCCAAAAGGGAGAAAAGTGGTTTGCTTATTATGATCTTAACACGATTGTTTCCACTAGAGGGCGGGACTTCGCCAAAACCTTATTTGCTCAAGAAGTTGCTAAAACGAGTGCAGCAGGTATAAGTATGATTGCCTTATGCAATTTTACTGAAATAGGCACCGAAACTTCTAGTTTCTTAGAAAGAACCTGTAATGGTGTATTTCAAACATGGGTAGATGGGAATTATCAATATTTTCAATTGAAAAAATCTCCACAAGGTCATATGTCACAGCCTTTACTTGTTGAAAATATACAATCTAAGCCATTTATTAGGCTTGTTTAGGAGGAGCCATACAAATATGGAGTATTTTCATTTAAATCCATTGCATGTTGAGTGTACAGTGTTTTTTCAAGAAAATCCTTATACGTTTGAAACTATTGAAGGGATTGCTATACGACTAGGTAGGCATTCAGAAGACCTTCGACCGGTACTGGACCAATTAGTTGCCGGTGAAATACTCGAAATAATTGGTGATGGTCAACAATCTATCTATCGATATGTTCAGCCTGTTAGGGAAGAATTAGAAGTGGTTATATGCGAAGAGAGATAACCTACTTGCAGAATGTTCAGGATGCATTCGCTAATATGTCTCAATTATCTATGTTTATTACAGATGAATGGGGTTCAGCTATAACGAAAATTTCAAATCAATGTGAATTTACAAAGTTAGCTTATGAAGAGTGGGCGAATGATAGTCAGTTATATGATTATATAGTTCCGTTAGTGTCTATAAAAAAACCAATTGTTGTCGATACGCCATTAGGATTAAAACTAATTGTTTCTCCAATTCGAGTAAAAGACCGATTCACTTATTACCTATTTACGGGTTTAATACTTGAACCTATGTCTAGAGAGTATGTGAATCAATTTATTCGAAGTAAAGTAAAGCATTCTGAAGTTTTAATTACTTCATTTGAAACGATGAAAGAGCTGTCGGACGATAACATACTAGAATCTATTAAACTAATAAAAAAGTTAACCAATGTAATCGAGGAATACTTAACCTTAAAGGAAGAAAATGAGAATAATAATAATACCACTTCTTCTTTTTATGAAAGTATAGACTCAATCAGAACAGGGCTAGCCACAAAATCTTCTTTCTTGGAAGAGTTTAAAGAAAGTAATAGTAAATTGGAATTCATTGGAATAGCTATAGAAAATGATAATGAACATTTCGTTATAGATACCTTGATAGGTAAGGGTACAGAAAGTTTAATGGGTCAGACATTTCAAATGGGAGAAGGTTTTCTTGGGCACACAGTTGCTGTTCAAGAGTTCCAATTTTGGGGGGATGTAAGTAATGATCCAAGAAATACTCGGTACACACAAAAAGGATTAGATATAAAAAGCCTTTTTTGTGAACCAATCTTCTTGAATAATAGGGTTAAGGCAGTGTTATTTGGAGGTAGCACGATATCGAAACTTGCTGAAGCGGAGATATACAAACCAATGAAAACATGTTCATCATTATTGAGTTTGCTACTTTTGACTAAGGATTTAAAAGAAAACCTTCAAAATCATTTAATGGAGCTATCTACATTTAATGAAATATTTCGAGTCATCACATCGATGGAGGATTTAAAAAGGGTACTATACATCCTGGTTGATATCAGTATTAACATTATACGCGGACCGTTTGCATGTATTGTATTTAAACCAACCTCCAACCTTTCAAAAGTTGAAATTGTTTCAAGAGGGCTATCATCTTTGGAAATAAAGGATTACGGTTATCATCTTGCATCTAGTGCATTTTCGAGCACAAATACGATAATGGATAATAAACAACCCAATCTAGGGAAAACGAGTTGGGGTACGAATGTCTTAGAATTCCCGCTCATGTTTAATAATCAACTTTATGGGATGCTTAGTGTAGGAGTCCCTCAACATGGTGACCCTGAGAAATATAAATCTTTCCTATCTAGTCTCGCGGTTGCAGGTGGAATATCCATACATTTACGTAAAAATGAGAATACTAAAGGTTCAGATACAGATACAGTAGAACTACTACATAAAGTAATGGAAAAAGTGGAACCAATTAAATATAGTTTAGCAATGAAAATAAGCAACACAGTGGAAAGTTTTGCTTTGACACTTAATGAACTTGATTCTAATATGCTAAAGCAAGCAGCATCACTAATTGTATATGATTTACCACTTACAAAAGATTATATAACTAATCCTGAACTTCTGTCGGTATTAAATGATTGTCATATTATTCTTGATGGGAAAAAGGTAGATAGAAAAGAAAGTGAACTCGTATCACTAATCTACCAGTATTATAATCAGAATGAAGATATCAATTCTATCAACGAACTAACAAATATTAACCAGGAACTCAGAAACCAATTCATTACATTTGAAAAAAAACAAACCATTATCGAAAGTGAGATTTCACTTGTCACAGAACAATATATTGATGAAAATCAGCAAAAGCTTCCCTTAAATAATTTTAATAAAGAAAAAATGAATGTGTCTTCTAGGGAGCTAGAAGTGCTGAACCTTGTTTTAAAAGGATACAGTAATAATGAAATTGCCTCAGCTTTGTTTATTAGTGATCACACTGTCAAGAATCATATGACAAAAATTCTGCAAAAGTTAGGTGTGAGCGATCGTTCTCAAGCTATAGCCAAGGTTTATCAAATGGGATATATCCCGCCTGAAGTTCCTGTTAAATGACGGGACTTTTTTTTATGTCCTCATTTTTTGAAGTCCACTCTTTTTTTCTTCGAATAGGAAGATGCTCCTATTCACTTTTCCTACAATGCAAATAATTTGTTCACAAAATGAGAACTTAAGGTGATATACATAATTGCTAATATTGTCGAAAATAGACATAAGGAAAACATAATTCAGGATCCCAAAGAATACTAGAAAATAACGTGTCATTTTAAGTGATTAGGAGAGTGTGTGTTTACTAAATGAATACATCAGAGTGGTATGTCCGAATAGATCGACTATTATTACTAATAAAAATAACAGAACAAAGTGATAAGTGGTTGACCTACAATCCAATAGATTTACAAAAAGAAGATATATTAGAAGCCTTGTATGAATTGAACATCATTTATTGTGTTAAAGAGAATGACGTCATTTACTATCAATATATTAAACCTTCTGAAACTCGTATAGATATGAAAGAAGAGAGAAATAGACATCATATGATTGATATCAAAAATTCAGATACTAACTAACCTCAATGTAAGACACAAAACAAAGTAAATTAAACGCCAAGCAATGATTACTAAGTTACCAAAAATTGTAGATAAAGGTTTATTTATACTAGAAACGGCCTTTATTTTGAAGATGGAGGGAAGAAAGTTATGAGATATCTATCAGAAAATATTCTACTACAACTGTGTATTATCTTAGTGTGTATTACTTTTGCTGTCATTATCATATTGAAATATTTCATGAATCGAAAAATCAATGTCTATCTAAATGAATTAGAAAAAACAGAACAGGACTATCAGTCATTGTTTCATCAAAATCCTGATATCATTGTTAAAATGGATCTTAGTGGATTTATTGTCTACTCAAATAAAGCAGTAGATGAAATAACTGGATACTCAGAAAAAATTAAATTCAAGCAACATTACGACAAATTTATTGCACCTGAATATTTAGAAGAAACTACGATTAATTTTAAGGAAGCTACAATGGGTACTTCAACAAATTTTGAAAGTGCGATCATCCATAAAAACAGTAAAGAACTGATCCACGTTAATATTACAAATTTGCCAATAATGAATAATGGGAAAATTGAAGGGGTCTACTCAATAGTTAAGGATAATACTCAACAAAGAAAAGCAGAAGATATGGTCGTTCATTTGGCATATCATGATTACTTGACCGGATTGCCAAACCGTAACATGCTAGATAATAGACTTTCTAAACAACTTACTATAGCTAAAAATGAAAATAAAAAAACAGCTATTTTGTTTATTGACCTTGACCGTTTCAAAGTCATAAATGATACATTAGGCCATTCTGTGGGCGACGATCTATTAAAAGAAGTAACAAAGTGTCTACAATCTTCCGTGTCCGAGAAGGATATTGTTTTCCGACAGGGTGGAGATGAGTTCATCATAATTTTAGATAACGCTAACCGAGAAGTTGCGATTCAAGTAGCAAACCGAATTATTGAGAATTTAGCTATACCATTTAATATAAAAAATTATGACATCTATACCTCACCAAGTATCGGAATCAGCTTATTCCCAGATGATGGAGACACCGTTGAAACACTTGTTAAGCGTGCTGATTCCGCTATGTATCAAGCGAAAAATTCAGGGAAAAACACATATAAGTTTTATTCATTCAAAGAAGATGAAAAAAGCCTGGATCCTTTAATGTTAGAAATGGAATTGCATAAAGCGATTGAAAGAAATGAACTTTTGCTGCATTATCAGCCAAAAATTAATCTGAAATCAGGTAAAATCATAGGAACGGAAGCATTGCTCAGGTGGAATCACCCTAAATGGGGAATTGTATCTCCGGCGAATTTTATTCCGATTGCTGAAGAAGTAGGTTTAATTATCCCGATAGGAGAGTGGGCTTTAAGGACTGCCTGTGCGCAAAATAAAAAATGGCACGACCAAGGACTTTCAAAAGTATCCATATCTGTCAACCTTTCTGCAAGACAGTTTTTTCAATCAAACCTTGTAGATATTGTTAAAAAGACACTTGAAGAAACTGGGCTTGACGCGCAATACCTAGAACTTGAAATCACAGAGAGTATGACAGCAGATATTGAGCGCACAATTTCAACATTACATGGGTTGAAGAACTTAGGAGTAAGTATAAGTATTGATGATTTTGGGACAGGATTTAGCTCTTTGAATTATTTGAAAAGATTCCCAGTTGATACCTTGAAGATAGATCAATCGTTTGTAAGAGAACTTCAAAGTAATCCTCATGATGAAACAATTGTTAAAACTATTATTTCAATGGCACATAGTTTAAACTTAAATGTAGTTGCTGAAGGAATAGAAACGAAAGAGCAACTTGTATTTCTACAGAAGCATCTATGTAATGATGGCCAAGGATACTTTTTTAGTAAACCACTTCCTGCAGAAGAATTAGGAAAGATAATGAATGAATTGGAATCCTTAGTTTCTAACTTTGGTATTAGCCAAGCAGTAAACGAGAGAATGTGGGCAGAGGATTTAATACGATTGGCAAGAACAGAACTTCAAGAGACCATTCGACTTCAACAAGGTGCAACATTGAAATTCAAAAAAGTTAATGGACGTTTTATTCATACTCTTTGTGATGGTGCTCTGTTATACAAACTTGGGTTTGTACCTGAACAAATACTGGGAAAAGATTTAAGTGAAATATTACCAGAAGCTAAGAAAATTGAGAAAATAAAATATTATCAAAGAGCCTGGGATGGCGAAAAAAATGTGAATTTTGAAGCAGAAATTAATAACATCCATTATCTCACATCTTTAAGCCCGATAAAACGCGGAGGAGAGATTGTTGAAGTAATTGGCTCTTGTGTTGATATCACAGACCTTAAAAAGGTTGAGAAGGAATTACTTGAAAGTGAGCGGAAATATCGCTTAATTGCTGAGAATACAACGGATCTAATTACGATATATGATACTCAGGGTATATGTCTTTTTGCTTCTCCGTCACATAATAAAGTAATTGGATATAAAGTCGCTCATTATGAAGGACAACTAATTACCTATAATGTTCATCCGGAAGATAGAACAAAACAGTCAATTATCTTTACCGAGATACTAGAAACAAGGAAACCTATTCATTCAAAAATGCGTTTAGCAAAACGAGTAGGTAATTGGGGCGTATTCGAAATAGTAGTAACACCTATATTGAATGAAGAAGGTGTCGTTGTTCAAATAGTTAGGGCTGCAAGAGCTGTAACTGAAGAAAGAATAGCGGGAGATCTTTTATGGGAACCTGGGGATGTAATGTTAGTTGAGAGTTAATTTCCACACCAAAATCAGAAGTGTGTATGGCTAATTTTTAAAAGGATCTTCTAGAGTAGTCTCTTAAAGCTCCTTGTTATTTTCTTACCGAAGTTGATTGTCGCGGAAAGTATGAGACTAACCGTTCGTCCTGCGGAAAGTGAGCAATCCTACAGTTGAGAACAACAATAAAATTAACAGAGACCTTCACGCAAAACAATTTTGCACCATGAGGTATGAAAATAAGCAATATATTTCTTTAGCAGTGATCGAAGTGGAAGAACGCGAGACTCCTGTGGGACTAGCGGGACAGGTGAGACCTGAAGGCGCTATCGCCGAGGGGCTCACCGC
>JBFILZ010000049.1:0-17971 GCA_041611945.1 Bacillus sp. (in: firmicutes) | reverse complement strand
CGCCTGCGGGGTCTCACCTGTCCCGCTGCTCCCGCAGGAGTCTCGCACCTTCCGCTCCAATCAACCGTTATAAAAGTTGCATTAAAACAACCTATTAGTACAGTGTCTTTTCTTATTATGTTTAGGCAATGTTCAATGTTCGGCTTTCACTCGGAAGATTTTCGATATGTCCTAGCCTCTTTATTAAGGCTAATTCGTTAACTTTTGCTAATCACCAAAAATACCCTTTATACTTATTAAATCTCTGATATAAGCACATACATTTAAATATTTATATGGTAAGTTGATAATATCAAGTTCAGCTTGCTGACTTTTGGAGTATATATGAGCAAAATTCAATTGCCCCTATTTCACTTATTCATTTTACTTGAAAGTGTTTGATAAGTTATGTTCCAATGGGAGGCATTCCAATTCACTTCACCGTCTTTAAATAAAATGACTTGTGGGGATTCATGTTTAACTGAATAGGTTTCAGCAATATACGTAGAAAGCATTCTATCGTCTTGCACAAATAAGTAATAGGTTGGTACAGAGTGATGATCCTGTTCAAATTTCTCGTATTCTTCATAGGCTGCTGAACTTACAGGGCAAGTTAAGCTATGTTTTATTAGTAAGAATTCTTCTGTTGTTTTCACTATTTGATCAAATTCCGAAACACTTGATATCTTTTTTTTCATTTTTTGATTCCCTCCTGTTTTTAATACTCATTTGTAGTCCTAAGACAATTTAATAAGAATCTGATGAATTTTGACAAGTCTAGAATGTACGTATTCAAGCACACTTGCGTACACTAGAATCCATAGCGGTTCACTCCTTCAACTTTATTTCACTTTTTTAAGAATTAAAGATCAAGGAATAGAGCAAATAAGAAAAAAGGTGAAGTGATTTTTCCACTTCACCTTTTTAGTCTGTATTATTTACTGACTGTTTTATTGATCACTTCAGTCACATTTTCTTTTAAATCATTTGTATTCGACTCAGCTTCTTCTAATAATTCTTCAGCTTCATCTTTAATTGTTTCAGTTGAATCAATAGCATCTTCCTTTAAATTTAATGCTTTTTCTCCAATTGCATTCGTTGTTTGTTTCACCTTATCTACTATTTGTAATGACTGATCTGATACAGATTGAGTCAGTATAGCTGACTTCTCTTTAGCTAACTCTGCAAGTTCTGACCCTTTTTCGATCGCTGTGTTTTTCAACTCAATCGTTTTTCCCTTTACAACAGTTGCTTGTTCATTAATATCACTTCTAAGTTCTTTTCCTGTTTTTGGTGCTAAGAATAATGCAGTTATCGCCCCAAGTAAACCTCCAATAAGTGCTCCAGAAAAGAAACCTGATCCTTCATTTTGTTTTTTTGTCATTATATTTTCCTCCTTTAATTTTCTCGATCTAACACAGCAGTTTGTTTATTTTTCTTTTTTTTCCATTTTTCCCATATATCAATTGCTGCATTACCCCATTGTAGCGCTTGTGTTACTTTTTCAGTGTTTAATTCTGCTCTATTCGAGACAGTGTAAGAAATATTCTTAAGCGAAGTACTAAATCGCTGAACAGAATCTCCAACATCCTTTACAGCTAATACAACAGTATTTAATGATTCTGACTTCTGTTGAATATCTTCTGCTAATTTATTGGTTTTGGATAATAATTCAGTGGTTTCTGATGTAATTCCTCTCATTTGAATTTCAAGATCAGAAACCGTACCTGACATTTGCATTAACGTACTTTGAAGTGATATTAATGTCTTTGAGACATATACCACTAAAATAAAAAAAGAAATTGCAATAATTAAAACACTAATATAAAGCAAACTAATCACAAAAATCTACCCCCAACTATGTACCTGATTGTCTTGTGTCCCTTAAATACCTTGTTCCCATTAATCAATTGAACAAAACATTTATATGAAAATTCTTTTTACTCTACTTTAACTAATAACATATTTTTGGTAAAAAGTCATTTTTTACGTCCACTTTTCTAAATCTTGATATAAGCATTTCCCAAAGAATTCGGTTACAATAATATGTATAAAGACATCAATTACATAGAGGAGTGAAATCTTGAAGGATGCTAGAATCGATCAACTCGCCAAAAATTTAATCACCTATTCTTGTAAACTCCAAAAGGGTGAAAAGGTTCTTATCGAAAATTTCGGACTACAAAAAGAGCTCGTAACGGCTTTAGTTAGAGAAGCATATGCTGCAGGCGCATACCCATTTGTATCAATTAAAGACCAAAGCGTGGACCGAGCACTACTTATGGGAGCAAAGGAAGAACAATATGAGATGATTGCAAAATTTGAAGCTAATGTAATGAGTGAAATGGATGCATATATTGGACTTCGTGCTGGTGATAATATTTCAGAGCAATCTGATGTACCTAGTGAGCATGTTCAGATTCACGGGCGTACAATTGGGAAGAGAGTTCATCGAGAAATTCGAGTTCCTAAGACAAGATGGGTTGTGTTAAGATACCCAACTGCATCAATGGCACAATTAGCCAAAATGAGTGTTGAAGCTTTTGAGGATTTTTATTTTGATGTATGTAATTTGGATTATGGGAAAATGAGTGTAGCAATGGACAATCTTGTAAATCTTATGAACAAAACAGATAAGGTTCAAATAACAGGTCCAGGTACAGACCTCACATTTTCAATTAAAGATATCCCTGCTATTAAGTGTGCAGGAGAATTAAATATTCCTGACGGTGAAGTTTTTACTGCACCAATAAGAGATTCGGTAAATGGGGTTATTACCTATAATACACCTTCGCCGTATAATGGATTTACGTATGAGAATGTAAAGCTCTTATTCAAGAATGGAAAGATTGTAGAAGCGACAGCAAATGATACAGACCGAATCAATAATATATTTGACACTGACGAAGGTGCTCGTTATATTGGGGAATTTGCAATTGGAGTAAACCCTTATATACTAAAACCAATGCAAGATATATTATTTGATGAAAAAATTGATGGAAGTTTCCATTTTACACCTGGTCAAGCATATGACGAGGCATGGAATGGTAATAGCTCTGACATTCACTGGGATATGGTAAATATTCAACGTCCTGAATATGGTGGTGGAGAAATTTACTTCGATAATGTATTAATTCGTAAAGATGGGAGATTTGTTCTACCTGAACTAGAAGTCTTAAACCCAGAGAATTTAAAATAAACTTCAATATTTAATTGATTACGATAGCAATTGCTATCGTTTTTTTGAAGTTTTAAACAGGAATAAACAGATGATAGTGAGAATCAAACATCGATTGTACTTAACGATACGTTCTACTTATGAACATAAAAAGGGTGTGTGAAGATAATTCACACACCCTTTCTATATATAGTAATGCTAAGTTGTTGATATTAACTACAAGACGACGGTTATATAATGGGGCTTGCATCTCAGGTCACTTGAGTCTATAGTGTCTAAAAATTACACTCGTCTCACACTTTTCTGAGAAGTCTCAAACATGTAGCGAAATAAAAGTACACCATTATAAATACTAACTAAAAACTCTACCTAATTATTTAAAGTGGATACTTTTTCATATGCATTTTGAAACTTTTGAATATCTCCAGCGCCCATAAATATTAAAACTCCATCTGGGTGATTATTTAATACCTCTACATCTTCTTCAGTAATAATGCTTGAGTTTTCAATCTTTTCTTGAAGATGTCCAATAGTAAGATCTCCATGATTTTCTCTTGCTGAAGCAAAAATATCACAAAGATACACTTTATTAGCAAGTTTAAAGCTGTCTGCAAATTCTTGAAGAAATTTTTGCGTTCGAGTATAAGTATGTGGTTGGAATATAGCAATAATTTCTCGATTGGGATACTTTTGATGTGCTGCTTCTAATGTCGCTTTAATCTCGGTCGGATGATGAGCATAATCATCGATCAATGTCTGAGTACCCATATTTTTTTCTGTAAAACGACGTTTGACGCCTTTGTGGGTCTTCAATTGTTCTGATATTACTTCAGATGGGATGTTCTCATAATGACAAAGAGCAATGACTGCCAATGAATTTAAAACATTATGGTCTCCATAAGCAGGGATTTCAAAGGAAGCATAATACGTATTGCGAACAAAGACATCAAATGAAGTACCTTCTGTTGATTTCACAATATTTATTGCTTGAAAATCATTATCTTCTCCAAATCCATAAAACATAACTGGTACTTTTGCTTGGATTTTTTGTAGGTATTCATCATCACCATAAGCAATTATCCCTTTTTGGACTTGAAGCGCTTTATTCTGAAATGCATCAAAAACATCATCTATATCCTTATAATAATCAGGATGATCAAAATCAATATTAGTCATAATTGCATAATCAGGAAAGTAGGATAAAAAGTGTCTGCGATATTCACACGCTTCAAATACAAAATATTCACTATCTATCGTCCCTTTTCCTGTACCATCTCCTATTAAATACGAAGTAGGATATGAGCCAGAAATAACGTGTGCAAGTAACCCTGTTGTAGACGTTTTCCCATGTGCTCCAGTAACTGCGATACTCGTGAAATTCTCCATTAATTCGCCTAGGAACTTATGGTATCTAATAACTGGAATATCTTGTTGAATTGCCTCATCTATTTCTTCATGCGTATCAGGAAATGCATTCCCTGCAATAACCGTCATGGGGGGGGTAATATTTTCACGGTTAAATGGCAAGATCCGAATGTTTCGTTCTTCTAATGCTGCTTGAGTAAAAAAATATTTATCGATGTCAGAACCTTGCACTTGATAATTCATATCGTGAAGAATCTGTGCCAAAGGACTCATTCCTGAGCCTTTAATTCCTACAAAGTGGTAAACTGTCATATAAAGAACCTCCAATATTGAATCAATGCACCGGTCTATCTGTAAGACAGTATATGACGAACATCTATTTTTTGAGATTGTCCTTATTCATTGTCATACGTGTATGTATTAAAAATCTCCCCCATATTATAGCACTGTTTTCTCTCTAAAACTCACCTAAAATGGATTACTTCTTAATCTTAAAAAAAATAAATATTAAGAATTTTTATTTTAAAGTTCTCTGTTGATGTAACGAATAAAGTTGATTGAAGTAGAAGGTGTAAGACTCCGGTTGGAGAAGCGGGACCGGTGAGTCGCCGAAGGCGTAAGAGCCGAGCTTGCTCACCGCCCGCCCCGCGGATAGCGAGCACCCTGCAGCTGAAATCAATAACAACGTTTAACAGAGCTTAATTTTTTAAAAAAATTTATTAATAATGGGTAACAATCTTTGGTACCTAACCTAATAATATATTTAATTAGGATCACAATTATTCGCCTTATTAGGAATACTCTTTTCGTAATTCAAGAGACATTCTAATAGCTATTATAATTCCAATAAGCATTAACTTTGATTCACTATTAAAAAATTTCAATCGACCTTTTCTAACCTCGGATTCAATCGTAAACGTCTTCCTGCTTTAGCTTGAGGCTGATCATTTAACTCAACATTATCTCCCGTAAAACCCATTGTGATTTTAAGAAGACTACCTCCGACTCCATAAATATCGACCGGTACTTCCTGTTCTTCAAATTCTCTAATTCGTTTTTCGTTAAAACCTCCGCTAGCTACAATTTTGATATGATTATAGCCTGCCTTGTCAAGAGCACTTCTTAAGGCAAATATTAGAGGAGGATTTACACCTCTAGGATCAAATGTTCCAAGTACCTCTGGGTTTCTTACAAAGTATTGGTCTATCATTGTTCTAGAAGTGTCAATTCGAACAGCCTTCAACTTCTCTCCAAATTCATGAGCAACCTTCAATGCATCTGTTATTACATCATTATTGTAATCAACTAATACCATCAACTCATCTTCTGGGTACATTTCATGATAAGCCTTTGCAGCTTCTACAACATCGCCTTTAAATAGCTGAATGAGGGCATGTGGCATTGTGCCCATGCCTTTTTTCCCCCACCATTCATTCATAGCATGTGTAGCTTGGGCTTGCGAACCGCCGATATATGCCGCATAACCATCACCTGCCTGTTGAGTGAAATGATCATCACGATCCCCCATGAAAATGATCGGTTTCTGATTCCCACTAATAGACGCAGCCTTCATCACATTGTAAACATTCGTAGAAACTGATGTACGTCTTGATAGGATTCCATCAATAATACCTTCTAGATACCCGAAATTTTGGTACGGTCCCTTAATTGTGAGAACTGTTTCAAATGGACTTATTTTGTCTCCATCTTTTAAAGAATAGATTTCTAATTTCTCCGGATCCTCTGCAAAAGATTTGATCAAGGCGATTACTTCGTCTGTCCCACATATTACTCCATGTTCTTTTTGAAAAAACTGCATGATCACACTATTATTCGGCTTATATTTTTTCACTATTTCTTTTGTTTTCAAAAAATAAACTGCTGAAAACCAGCCATCTTTAATACGATCATCAAATTTGAATGTCCGATTTGTTAGTCTTTTAATTTTCCCTTGTAATTTTAATTCAATCTCTTTCATCTACAGACCCCTATTCAACTTTAGCCCTTAGTCTAAAACGGTAAGTGTTTCAACATTCAACAATTTAAGTTTCATTTTAACGAAATAATGCTAATTACTCAAATTTAATAGGTATTATTGGTTTTTGTTTCATGAATTTCAACTAATTGTTCTTCAGTTATTAATACATCCCTTGGCTTGCTTCCTTTTTGCTCAGAGACGATTCCTTGATCATGCATCATTTCTATAAGTCGTGCTGCTCGATTATAGCCGATTCTAAACCTACGTTGCAGACTTGATGACGAAGCTCCCCCGTGATCAATGACGTATTCACAAGCCTCATAAAAAAGGTCATCCTCATCATGCATAATGGCGGATTTTGAAATTAATTCTTGTTGTTCGAATAAGTATTCCGGCTTTTGTTGTGATTTTACATATGCAACTGCAGCTTCAATCTCTGAATCCGAAACAAAATTACCTTGGAGACGGACTGGTTTAGAAGACCCATTTTCAAGAAACAGCATATCTCCTTTTCCTAATAATTTTTCAGCGCCACTCGAATCTATTATTGTACGTGAATCAATTTGAGATGAAACCGAAAAAGCAATTCTAGTCGGAACATTTGCTTTAATTAATCCAGTTATGACATCTACAGATGGACGTTGAGTTGCTAATAGGAGATGAATTCCACATGCTCGTGCTTTCTGAGCAATTCTACATATGCTTTCCTCTACCTCACCAGGAGCAACCATCATTAAATCTGCCAATTCATCAATAATAATGACTAGAAAAGGCATTGCACCTGATGGCTCATTATGTTCTTTAACCAACTCATTATAACGTGAAATGTCACGAGCTCCTGCATGAGCAAAACGTTCGTATCTTCGTTCCATTTCCTCTACGGCCCATTTTAATGCTCCTGTAGCTGCTTTAACATCTGTAATCACTGGACTTACTAAATGTGGAATATCATTATAGGGTGCCAGTTCCACCATCTTTGGATCAATAAGTAAAAGCTTTACTTCATGAGGAGAAGCTTTATACAACAAACTTACTAGCATAGAATTGATACATACACTTTTCCCAGATCCAGTTGCTCCGGCAATAAGTCCATGTGGCATTTTCTTTAAATCAGTTACAATGGGATTACCGGAAATATCCAAGCCTAACGCAACTGTTAATGGAGATGGATTCTCCAAAAAAGACTTACTTTTAATGATTTCACTTAATAAAACAGGCTTACTAATCTTATTTGGAACTTCGATCCCAATTGTGTTTTTCCCTGGTATCGGTGCCTCTATTCTAATATCTCTTGCAGAAAGCGATAGCTTAATATCATCCGATAAATTCGTGATTTTATTTACCTTAACACCTGGCTCAGGGTGCACTTCAAATCTAGTAACGGAGGGGCCTTGTGTCACATTAACAACACTAGCTTTCACATTAAAGTTCATTAGAGTCACATCAAGTAATTCCCTTTGTTCTGCTAACCATCTGTTATCTGTCGTAACATCATGTTTCGGGACAGTTAAGTATTGAAGTGGGGGAAACTGATAGTCTGTATGCTTTTCAGTAATTCCCGCATTTATTTCTTTGAGTCTTTCACGATCCTGTTTTAACATAACCACATTAAATGGTACTTGTCTGTTAGTCTGAGCCTTCTTTTTTTCGTCTGCATTTGTTTTTACAAGTTCAATTTCCTTTTTGTTTAGATGTTCACCCTGGTTTCCTTCAATGTGAATTTTCTCGTCCATTAAAGGGACTTCCACTTGGTTGAATGGTACTTTAACAGTATCATAAATATCTTCTTCATTTATTTCGTTATCAAATATTTCATATTCATTTATAGTCTTTATATGTATATCCACTTCTTCATGATTACTAGTACGAAGTGCAGTTTCCGGTTCAAAGGTAACATTTTCAATCGAATTTAATGTGTCTGGTTCTGAATTTTTTGGCGAAGAGGATGATAATTCATATTCAATAATTTCTGATTTTGATCGACGTTCACCAAATCCATGAATAGGAGATGGAACCTCTGTTGCCTTAAAAGATTTTTTCAATTTATTAATTTCAACTTTTTTCGAAATGTTTTTTGGGGATTGTGACTTAATTAATCCTTCTTTTTTTGTTCTCTTCATTCTTTCAGGTTTCGATTTCAGTTCATCATCAATAACTAAAGGAAAATTATATTTCCCTTTTGGATATTGATAGGATACACGCGCTATCATATTTTTCTCTTTAAAAGTAGCTAGTTCGTTTGGATTTGCTAGACCTGTCTTGGACTTTGTTTCTTCTTTTTTTTCATTCTTAGCTGTATCCTCTCCAGCTAAGAATTTGTATACTTCCATCAAATACTTAAACATGTAACCACTCTTTCAAAATCAAATTTCTATTCTTATTCTATCAGTTAATTATTAATTTAGGTGGAAAAATAGAAGAACGTTACAAATTCTAAAGAACAAAAGAATACCACTAGTTTTAGGACTAGTGGTTTTCTAATTTTTATTCAAAAAATACCTGTCCTACTTCATACTCATTCCCTAAGACAAGGATTCCTTTTTCTTGAGGAGCATCTGGTAAATTTAGTTCTTTAGCAGAACAAATCATTCCTGACGAGGCAATTCCCCTTAGTTCTGCGTCCTTAATTAGAAGTCCACTTGGCATAACTGCACCTACTTTAGCGACAACAACCTTTTGACCCGCATCAACGTTTGGAGCACCACAAACGATTTGAAGTGTCTCACTTCCCACATCGACTTTACAAACACTTAATTTATCTGCGTTCGGATGTTTTTCTTTGAATGTTATTAGTCCAACCAAAAACTTTGGTGTAAGATCCACGGCTAAAGTTTCATGAAAGTCATTTTCTGAAAGAATCTCTTGAAGAGAATTGACCAATTTCTTTGTTAATTTGACGGTACCAATTTCACCAATTTCAAAATAGGAAGAGGCATGAAAAATGTTGTAACCTGATGTTTCATTTGATACTTTGTTGAAAATACGAGTAACATTTCCTTTTCTTTCAAATGACATAGATTCACGTTCAACATCTTTTATAGACACAATCAATGTATCTCCAATACCTTCAATATTATAATAAATATTCATACAAAATTAACCTCTTTTCGGTTTATTTTTACCCAAAATAAAAATAGGCTCCAAATCACCCTCTTGATATAGAAATGAAAGTGCAGTTACTGGCACAAGTCCATTTGCAAAAAAACTCATATTAAGTTCAGCCAATATATCATAACCCGTGTCATTCCGAATATCAGCAATAACCAGTACATCCTGATGAGGTACAGAAATCGCCATGGTACCCTCAATCTGTTTTTCGTACCTATTTAAAAGTGATTCATTCAAAATCCTACTTGCATCATAACCATCATTTGAATTAAAGAAATAAAAAACATTGCCTGCAACTTTATCTTCCTTAACTGTTTCTGGAAGTGATCGAACGTTAAAAGTAGCTATTTGCTGAATCTGTTCTTTTTCCATCCCTTGTTTAGCCAACATTTCTTCCTCAACTAGTTTATAAGTTTTCCCTAGATCAATTGCGTAATAAATACGTGTCTCCGCCGTGTGTGCAGTGTAAAGAAGTTTGCTACCTTCCTTCGTTTCTGTTGGAAAGGATGTAGATCGAATAACAGGATAAATATTCTTTTCATTCCCAACTAAACCATCATTGTTTTTTAGAGCATGCAATGATTCTTCTATGTAATAAATGATTTCATCAATAGCAGCCTCTTTATGTACTTCCCATTTGCTAATTATCCCTTGAAGTGAAACCGTTACACCTTTATTTAGACTTTTGTCCGTAATTCTTAAGGTATCTTCTTTTGAATGGTAATAAGTCAACCATTCTGGTTTGTTCAATTTCTCTTCGAGTAATGCTTTCATTTTGGTACTCGTCATCTTCATATTGAACACTCCACCCTTACATTAATTTATTTTACAAGTTTTTAAGAAAATTCTCGATTTCAGTCTTAGTTTTACGATCCTTGCTCACGAATCGTCCTAATTCTTTACCTGCGTTATAGGCAATAAAACTAGGGATCCCAAACACGTCTAATTCTATACAAAGGTCAATAAACTTATCGCGATCAACATAGTAAAAACTATATGTAGAAAATTCTTCTTCTATTTCTGGTAAAACCGGCTCAATTATGCGGCAATCTGGACACCAATTTGCAGAAAATAGTAACACGATTTTCCCATTGATAATTTCTTTATATTGTTCTATCGATTCTAATTTTTCCATAATAAACCTCCAGTAATTTCTCTTTTCTATGGTTCTCAACTAGAAGATTGTTTTTTTACGATAGTGAAGAGAACAATCACTCTCGCACCGGGGTAATCGAGCATGCTGGAGTTTTCAATAACAACTCACTTTAACTCATTTCACAGTTTCAAAAGTAAAAGACTCGTTTTTTGTTGATTAGAAACAAAATTCAAGAAAACAGCATTAACTTTCTATATTATATAGGTCAATTGCTCTTAACACAAAAATTATTGTCTAAACCTCCACAATCTATATTTCATTCAAATTGTTTATATAATAACAGTAATTTAGAGACCTTTTAACATAAGTCCATTTGTTTGGAAACAGAATACGTTCCTTAAAATTAGAGTAGAATAAGAGAATCTTATGTGAAAATACCTTTAAAGAAGGCTCTGTTAAAGCTCAATGTTGATTTTTCATGAAAAGTTGATTGAAGTGGAAGATGCGCGACTCCGGCGGGAGCAGTGAGACAGGTGAAACAACGAAGGCGCAAGTGCGAAGTGGCTCACCTCCCGCCCCACGGAAAGCGAGCATCCTGCAGCTGAAATCAACAACAATGTTTAACTGAGAGCAATAAAAAAAATAAAAAACCCTAACGTTACTAGGGTTTTTATCTTACTGAATTAGCAATTTTCATCATTTTCTTTGCACTTTTAACCAAATTTGTTTTTTTCGTTATAGTGGTCAATTTAGCTCCACCCACACCAACAGTAACTTCGTAAGTTTTATTTTTATCTTCTAATGCTAAAATTTGAACAAAACCGAATTGTTTATTCTTTTCAAATGTTTCATTCAGTATGTAATTATTATCTGATTGAGTTGACTCATAAATAACTCTGCTATCTCGATTCTCTTTTTCAATTGGATTTACAAATAATATATAAGTTTGATCGCCTTCGCTTAATAACAAGTTATTCTCTAAGATTTCCTGTTGTTCTTGTACATCCATTGCATCAGGTAAATAGAATTCAAAATTTCCCTTTTTAACATTTATTCCTTTTGGACCCTCTTCAAACATCTCATGTACGGAGTCTTTTGTATCAGCTACTATTTCCTCTGTTGACGAACATCCTACTAAAAGTATACATACACATCCAAGTAAGATAAGTTTGTTTTTAATCACGAGTATCCTCCTTTAAATTTCACTCCTATATAATAACCTTAATAAAAATCATGTGACAAGCTAAAAAGTGAAAATATTTTTTTCTGGAACAATATTAATCGAACAGTCTATAATTTTTTACACAAAGTAGAATTCACCTTTTTTTTTGGTCATACTTATAAAATTCATATTGACCTGCCAATAGTTTGACAATATGCTCAAACATTTCCTTTCTGTTAATCTTTCCATTTGAAAAAATGCCAATTGCTCCTTCAAGTTCTCTAACATTTCTCTTTTTTGCATATTCATCCATTACAGGTCCTAGTTCTCTCCCACTACGTACAGCCTCTGCTATTTCATCTGGAATCCTAATTCGTGCTCCACCGGCAACTGTAGAAAAACCACTTTCGCAGGCTAGAGCCCCCCAATTGCATAGGTACATACCTGATTTCATTTCAAGTACTCCACCTTCTAAGCCGATTCCAATATGAGAATCCCCTGCCCTAAGTGCATTAATCGCTCTATTTACTGCACCTTTAATAGTTTCTTCATCTGAAAAGGGTTGATCTGATACTTCAGATGGAACAGATATACCGAAAATATCAGCTTCTTTATAAACATTTTTAACAGATTCTACTTTTGCAATGTTTTTTGATCCAACTGTAATTCTCATTCTACTTTCACTGCTCCTCTGATAAAAATAAATTTCCCTTAAATTCTCTTAATAAATTGTAGAGGCATAGTAAAAACGATTTCCACTTAATGAATGTACGTATATTATGGCATTGAATATTTAATGGGCAAGTTACTATCTCCCAAGATAACTTTTCTGTTATAAGGAGTTCTTTAAAATCATTGGTACTGTTAAATCTTCCTGTTGAATTCTCAAACAAAGTTGATTGAAGTGGAAGATGTGAGACTATTCGGAGATACTAATGCATTATATTTCGCAGTGAGAATGTATGGAAGCAAAGTCAATATTGATTGACCAGTGTGAGCAGCATGACATCAGAGACAACGGAACAAGTACCTAGATGGCAAACCTCACGTCCTGCGGAAAGCGATCACCCTAGAGCTCAAATCCACACCACCGTTTGACAGATCCTAATTATGAAATTGGTAAATGAAAAAAAGGAGAAGCATTAATCGCTTCTCCTTAACTGTTTTGACGAATGGATTCAACAGTTGTTTTATCTACAGATTTCACTAATTTTACAATTAGTTCCTTTGCTGCAGCATAGTCGTCAACATGAACGATTGAGGAATGTGTATGAATATATCGTGAGCATATTCCTACTACCGCTGAAGGTACACCTTCATTGGATATATGTACCCTTCCTGCATCTGTTCCACCTTGTGAGATGAAGTATTGGTAAGGGATATTATTTGTTTCAGCTGTGTCTAATAAGAATTCTCTCATCCCTCTATGCGTAACCATAGAACGATCAAATATTCTGAGAAGTGCACCTTTGCCAAGCTGTCCAAATGCTTGCTTATCACCAGACATATCATTAGCTGGACTTGCATCTAATGCAAAGAATATATCAGGTTTAATCATATTTGCAGCCGTCTGAGCGCCTCGTAATCCAACTTCCTCTTGAACGGTAGCACCCGAATAAAGAATGTTTGAAAGTTTATCGTCCTTTATTTCCTTTAATAACTCGATAGAAAGTCCACATCCATACCGATTATCCCACGCTTTAGCCATTACTTTCTTAGAATTTGCCATTGGAGTAAATGGACTAATTGGCACAATTTGCTGCCCAGGTCTAATCCCAATTTCAAGAGCGTCTTCCTTATTATCTGCTCCAATATCAATCAACATATTCTTAATATCCATCGGCTTAGAACGTTGTGAATCCTCTAATAAATGTGGAGGAATCGAACCAATAACACCCACAACAGGTCCTTGATTTGTAATGATTTCCACACGTTGAGCTAGTAAAACCTGGCTCCACCAACCTCCAAGGGTTTGGAATCGTAGCATCCCGTTTTCAGTTACAGAAGTAACCATAAATCCTACTTCATCCATATGTCCAGCAACCATAACGGTTGGACCTGTTTCAAGTCCTCGTTTCACTCCGAATATTCCACCTAATCGATCCTGAACAACTTCATCTGAATATTTTTCAAGTTCTGAGCGCATGTATTTGCGGATTGCATGTTCATTACCAGGTGCACCTGGTAACTCTGTTAATGTTTTGAACATGTTCAATGTTTCATTATTCATATACTTGTCCTCCAGTGTATATTTCGAAAACCTAAATACTTCTTTCTCTATTTTACAGAATTAATAGGTAGCTAGCCAGTCCTACTTTAAAATCTTTATTCAAAGCATAAACTTATATATACTGTGTATAGTATAATATGGTGAGAATACCAATTGGAGGGAAATCATATGGGTTTACGTAAATTTTTACTAGGTGTTGCAATCGGTATTGTCGGAACTTTTTTTGTAAACAAACTACTACCATCATCCAGAATCTCATCCGATCAAGCCTTAAAATTAGTGAAACAGGAAATTAAAAAACATGGACCTATCGATGGATCTTGGATTCAAATGATCCCTGAGAAATATGAGCGTAATAATATTTCTTATAACGTGTACAAAGGTGGTATTTCACGAACTATTGATAACTATTCAGAGCAGCTAGAATTTATAGTAAACGCAGAAAATGGAACAATACTTGATATAACTTATTTAACTTAAGGCTCTGTTAAACTTTATTGTTGATTATTAACAGAGCCTAAATTAATAATGTTCCTCACAATCTGGAACATTATTAATTTCTGATGATAGTTTTTGTTAGACTTCCGTCTTTATCCCATTTGATAGCCCGATATACTGAATCGTGATAAAATGTGAACCACGCATTTTCTTCGATTGCTCCAGCAATCCAATGTTGTTTTTCTTTTATTGATTTCATTGGATAATCATCATAGGCCATTACCCAAAGTACATTTTGATGGGCATGAGTTGGTAATAAATCGGCCATATGTATCAGCTTTTCACCTTGACTCTCAATTGTAATGATGGAGTGTCCATCACTATGTCCACCTGTATGAATCATTTTGATTTCTTCTGTAATTTGAATCTCCTTTGTGAAAGTTTCCACTTTCTCCTTAACGCTCATCCAATTTTCTTCCCAATATGTATTTTTTGAACGAATGTTAGGGCTACACATCTCCGCCCACTCAATTTCAGATGTTATTATGGTAGCATTTCTAAACGTCGGGATTAAATCTTCACCATCCCATTCTGTTAACCCACATGCATGGTCAAAATGTAAATGCGTCATCAAAACAAGATCTATATCATCCTTCTTAAGGCCTAATTTTAATAATGAATCTTCTACTGACGACTCCTCTACTACTCCATATATTCGTTTCATTTTATCTGACATTTTATTGTTTCCAATACCTGACTCAATTAGTATATTCTTTTCTCCATCTTGAATTAAAATCGGGTCTGTTCTTAGTGGTATTAAATTGTTTTCATTAACAGGATACTTTTTTGACCATAGAAGCTTTGGTACCACACCAAACATTGCCCCTCCGTCCAAATGCGTAATTCCACCGTTTAGCCAAGTTAGAGTTAATTTACCAAGTTTTAAGGTTTCCATCTAATCCCTCCTAAGTATTATTACCTAACTTCTCTACTAAAACAAAAAAGTCCTGCTAATTGCAGGACTTTAGGATTGATATTGAACTTCAGAGCGAAAAATCCGATTACCCAAACCGGAAAATTTCTCTTCATATTCTGTCATTATATTACCTTCAAATTTACTATTGTGAAGGTCTAAACTTACATATTTCAACATTAGACCATATTCTGAGAAGCTCATTAAAGAATACTCAAATAACCCTTGGTTATCTGTTTTAAAATGAATTTCTCCTTTATTAATTAATATATTTTTATAAAGATCTAAATAATGCTTATAGGTTAAGCGTCTCTTTTCGTGTCGCGTTTTTGGCCAAGGATCAGAAAAGTTCAAGTACACACGATCCACTTCACCTTTTTCAAAAATTGTTGATAAATCATCTGCGTTTGAGTTTAATAATTTACAATTATCCATTGGATTTCGGATAATTCGTTCCAATGCTCCTACTATGACACTAACCTGAAGTTCTATTCCAATATAGTTTATTTCAGGATTTTCAAGAGCCATTTCTGTAATAAAACGGCCTTTTCCAGTACCAACTTCTATATGAATTGGATTTTTATTCCCAAAAACCTCGTGCCATTTACCTTTTTTTTCTTCTGGGTTAGGAATTACGTAGCTTGAATTTTCAACAAGTTTTTCCTTAGCCCAAGGTTTGTGACGTAACCGCATCCTCACACTTCCTCTTCTACAAAATATCCAAACTAAACGATAGCATGAAACTAGAGTATCCTGCAACTTTGACATCCTCCCCCACCTAAAATCCTAACGAATTTTTGAGGAAGGAGTCTTCTCGCCCAAAACCGATAAAAAACAGCCCCAAGGGCTGTAAGTGGTAAGTATAAAAAAATACCAATAACAAATAATAAAGTAGAATCTATTTAAAGGTTGGGATTATTAATGCCATTAAACTTTCATAATCAACTAAGTATTCTAATGGATATTTTATCAAATCAACAAACCGACTGTTGTGGGACAGTTTCTGAATGTGAACAATTAGAGCGACTTATCAAGTCTCTTCTTTCAAATCCAGACATAAGCTCTGAAGCTAAGAACGTTTTAATTGATGTTTATGAATACAGTCAAAATGCTAAGTACACCCAAAATTTAGAGGAACATATTTTAAGTCATCAACAAGACCTTTCAATGTGGATTGAGGATATTCACCAATTATCCTAACTAATCAGAGTGGCTAAATACCTGCTTGCATAAAGCTTTTGATCAAGTAATTGTTTCTCATCAAACCATTGAATCGAAAGTAAAGTTTGATAAATTACATACCACTTCATACGGTTTTCTAAGTTCTCTGATAACTCGATACCATAATAAGACAACCATTCCACCCATTTATGATTGGGTATATAAGAATAGAGGAGCATTCCAATATCGATTGCTGGATCTGCGACCATTGCTCCATCCCAATCAACGAGATAAAGTTGTTCTTTCAATGAAAAAATCCAATTATTATGGTTGATATCACAATGACAAACGACATACTCGTTGCATTCAATTGTATGCAATGTTCTGCGTAATACATCCATTGAGTCAATAATAAGCTGATCTTGAACTATCGCTTTATTAAAGAAATCAGATGTTTCCATTTCTAGTAGCATCTCTGCTGGCAGAAGGGGGGCTTTTCCCATCCTCATCAACATATCTAATAATTCTTTTGAAGAATGAATCTTGTTTAACAATTTGGCTACATTTTCGTTTTTCATATCAGATGGTTTTAATTCTCTTCCATCTAACCAATGTTGTGCAGTAATAACATCCCCATTTTCTAGCCTTTTTGTCCACACTAGTTTTGGAACAATTCCCTCTGCTGATAAAACAGCTATAAAGGGCGAGGAATTTCTTTTCAAAAACAGTTTTTTATTTCCAAATTGAGCCAGATAGGCTTCTCCTGTTGCTCCACCAGCTGGATAAATACCCCATTCTTCACCTAAAATATGTTCCAAACCATTCACCTTCAATTTTTACTTTCTCTATCGTGAGTTGTATATCATTTAAAAGTCAATAATTACCACAACAAGTTAATAACTATTCTAAAATAAAAAAGATAGCATTGATAGCTATCTTTTAAATTTTATATCCAACGAGTATTAACGTCAAGTAGATGATAAATTTTCTTTTTGTTTGGTTTTTTTAAACAACTCATAGCGTGTATATTTAATTGCTAGTGAAGAACAATTTCTTGACACTAATGAAATACCTAGTTAAATTTTCAAATTAAACTTAATCCCATTCTGGTCGCTTTACATAAGTTGTTTGACAGTGTTGTAACAGTATCTTTGCCGCTTTTAATTGAACATGTTTGATAGGTGATGATAATCTCCTAAGTGATGCGAACCATTCCTCATAACCTCGTTTATCTATGATCGTAGTGTCCACAGGTGAATACGGATAATCAATATAACCTGTTCGATTTAAGACTATTTTTCTG
>JBFILZ010000048.1:0-18090 GCA_041611945.1 Bacillus sp. (in: firmicutes) | reverse complement strand
GTTGTTTTGCTTGCCTAACAGGAACTTCAGACCGACTTTATTATCTGCTGGCATTTTAAACTCATATCTGTAGTTGCTCATTTCTTCTGTTAATGTAGTTTTTTCACTTAAGAATCGAGTATATTGGTCATTTTCAACGGTGACTTCTACATCCCTTACCTTCGTTGATCGTGCGTCAAATGAAACTACATACTCTACTCCATTAGTGAGATTTAATTGACCTTGTTCGAGAATCACACTCCATGTTTCATTTCCTTCATTAGTAATTGCAACTTTTGCTTCTCCATTTTCATCCACTGAAATAGTAGCATTTGCATCATAATGGACATAGTTTCCCCATGATTCAAGTCCATTTGAGAATTGACCATTTTTTAATGGGTACATATCCACTTGACCATAATCTATCTTGTCAGTTGTTTTTAATAGCACTACATCATCTAAATATACATTTTCACCTTGACCACCTAAGTTGAAAATAAGCTGAGATTCGGTATCTGTGACACCTTCCGCCATAGTAAATAACGCCGAATATTCCTGCATATCGGAAGTTAGTTCAATAGTTTGAACGCTTGAATAGCTTACCCCACCATCTTTACTTCTAAAATCTAATTGGATGGATGTTGGTTTTACAGCTTTTGCTCTAAACGTTGCTTTATACTCGTTACCACTAATAAGATTCAATCCTTTTTGAATGATTTGAATATCTGTAGGATTTACTCCTCCATTATTATTAGTAACTAGTAGCTCCCTTGTTTTTTCATCAACACTCGCTGTTGACTCAGAGCTATGATCAATAAAATTCCAATAGGTCATTCGATCCATTCTTCCTTGATCAAATGTCCCGTTATAGATATGATTTCCATCTGGCAGAGGCTTCTTCGGTCCATTTTCGTCCTCTTCCATCCCAGTAATATCCTCAACACGAACATTTCCAATCCAAACAGGATTCATCCCATTCGCCCCAAGATTAAATTCTAACCTGGCAGCAATATCTGTTTCACCTAACATATCAAAGACAAATTCATAGTGTTGTAGTTCATCTGTTAAATGGAGCATTTCTTCGTTAGAATATTTCATCCACCCTCTAGCTTCACCTGCTCCCACTTTTACCATTACATTACGTTCTTCTGTAGACTTCGCATCAAAACTAACTCTATATTTCCCGAATTTTCCTAATGACACATTTTGTATTAATTGTAGTGAATATAATTGATTTCCTGGATTTATAGTCGTTATTTTCGCATAATTACTAGAATCAATTGGATCAATCGTAATACTTCCAGAACCTCCAAATTCAGGGAGATGGACGAAATTCCAATATAGGGGGTCCAATTTCTTTACTCCGGCATCTACTTCTGTTATTCCTTGATCGAACTGCTTATCATAAATTAAATTACCATCCTCTAATGGTTGCTTAGCGCCTTCTGGTAACACAACTTTTAGAGGTGCTGGTTGGATTGGTTCTCGATAATCTCGTTTCTTCAAGTCATATACTCGTACATAATCAATTTCCATTTTCTTTGGGAAACTTAAATTTTCATCTGGATCACCATCAAACCAGCCACCGACAGCCAAATTCATTATCAAATAAAAATTTTGATCAAACGGAGCTGGGTAGGAAAAATTAGTCGCATTATTCTTCCCTTTTGAATACCAGTTATTCTGAGTCTGGAATAACTCTCCGTCTACAAACCAACGAAGCTCTCCAGGTTCCCATTCAAGTGAATAAACATGCCATGAATCAATACCTCTATTTTTAGGTAATTCATATTCTTTCCCAGCGTATTTATTATTCGGCCAAGTCTCTCCATAGTGTAACGTCCCTGCTACAGTATGAGGTTTACTCCCCCAACTTTCCATGATATCTATTTCCCCTGAAGCTGCCCATCCTTCATATTTATCCTCTTCGGGAAGCATCCAAATTGCAGGCCATAATCCTTTCCCTACAGGCAGCTTTGCTTTGATATCAAAGCGACCATATTTTTTACTAAACAACCCTTTTGATTTTAATTTTGCTGAAGTATATTCATAAGATCCAAACTGATCTTCAATCTTTTCTTTTTTTGCTTGAATGACAAGCTTCCCATCTTCAACGAAAGCATTTTCATTAGAATCCGTATAGTATTCCTTCTCGTTGTTTCCCCAGCCTGCTACAATACCAGTACCACTTTCATCAACAATCCAATTTCCAATATCAAATGTCCACTTAGAGCGATCAATATCTTTTCCTTCAAATTCGTCGGACCATATAAGTGACCACTCCGATTTATTTGATTTTTCCTTTGTTTCATCCTTAGCTGAAAATGCCATTGTTGGTAAAATAATTAATAGGCTTAAAAAGACTTTGAGCATTCTATTCACCATACTTCCTCCTTAAAAGTGTCTAATATAAATCGAGATACAGGAAATAACCACCTCCTTATAGCTGAAATATTTTAATATTTGATGGAGTGTATTCTAGGTAGCTGAGATGAGGTCTTTGATGATTGTAAAGGAACCTATGTAAGTAGCAGCAATTTATAAAGCTACTCACATAGATTGTAGAAGTATGTTAGATTATTAATGTTGTAATGGAGTGACAAGGTAATTCGATTTCAGTAAGTTCTCCTTCAACTGATGTGACAATTCTTTCTGACTCATTAGTAGCATTCATTAATACAACGACAATGCTTTCGTCTTCATTTCGAAAAGCAACCGTTTGAATCGCATCTGTGTTTAGTTCATGCTTAATTCTTACAGCACCTGGTTTAACATATTTACTGAAGTGACCTATATAGTAATAGGAGCTATTGTAATGAATTTCTCCAGTATTTGTATCGACAATTATAGGAGCATCGCAGTGGTTTCCAACATGATTGGGTCCACCTTGTTCGTTTAACACGATGTTCCAATCAATCCAACCCTCTAACCAATTATTAAAATCACCTATCATGTTTCGTGCATACCTTTCCCCAGTATGCCAAGCACCTAATTTGACTCCCCCCTCTATACACCCTTCAGTGAAAAGAAGATGCTTAGTTGGAAAATCTTCATGAATTTTTGATAAATTTTCAAATTCCTCAGATACATACCAATGAATACCAGTACCCCAAATATATCGAGCCGTATCTGGATCAGATAATATGACCTTTACTCGTTCATAAGCAATATCACGATTGTGATCCCAAACGATTATCTTCTTCTCTTGAAGTCCTTCTTTTTCAAATACAGGACCTAAGTAATTTTTGACAAAGTCTCTCTCTTCCTCAGCTGTATAACGGCATGAATCCCAGACTTGGGTAGCCTCAGGTTCATTTTGAACAGATACACCCCATATTGGAATTCCATGTTCTTCCATGGATTTTATATATTTTGTGTAATAAAGAGCCCAAAGCTCACGATATTCATCTTTTAACTTCCCGCCATTGTTCATACTATTGTTTGTTTTCATCCAAGCAGGTGGACTCCAGGGTGAAGAAAGAATCGTAAGTCCTTCGCCACTCACTTCCATTGCATCTTTAATTAGTGGTAGCACCCATTTTTCTTCTCGTTTTATAGAAAATGACGTTAATTCTATATCATGCTCTTCCACATACGTATAATTTTCAAGTGCAAAATCACAGCTATGAATATGTGTTCTTCCTAAGGTATAGCCAAGACCTGTTTCCTTATCAAAGTAACTTTTTATTATGTTCATACGGTTAACCGGAGATATTTGAGCTAAAGTATAGGCAGCCGCTTCAGTAAAGGCACCACCAAAACCCATAACTTTCTGGTATGTCTTATTAGAATCTAGCATAAGTAAATTTGTAGATTCATCTTTTATTTTTTCAATAAAAATAGGTTCGATTTCAAGAAACCTCTCAGTTCTTGCTTGTGCTGTTTGGATAATTTTCATTAAATGAATTCCACCTCTTTCATACACCTTTATCCTAAGTAGACCACTATTTTTTGAATTCTTTGATTTCTGATTTGATGAGCATAATCTCCCTCAATAAACTTGCCTTCTACTTCAATTTGTTTGCCATCATGATGTAGTACATATTTTATTACGTTTACCCCATTTAACCCAAAGGTGTTTCTTCCTTTTGGATTTACATATGTCACCTCAATTCCCCCTAAAAAAGTAAACTGGACATGATTCTTTTCATTAAATAACCATTCAGGAATAATCGGCTGTAACTGTAACCTCAACATTCCATCCTTTACCGAAAAGACCTTTTTCCCCATCATCATCATTGACCATATACTGAGAAATTCAGCCGTTGTACCACTTAATCTCGCAACAAATCCCTGTCCATGAACGGTTGGGTCTGGATTGACACTGCTTGCAATAAACGAAGAATTTTCTAATGTGCTTCTTCCGTACACTTCAGGATTCATGAATGGGGGTAATGCATATTTGAAATCTTCAAAGAAAACATCATACAGTCCCGCTTTTAACATACTGAATAAATACTTGAATTCCATATGCATGAAGATGGACTCTCGCTCCAACCATCCTGGAGTAAAAGCCCTAGCTCTTCCTATTTCAAAGGTCATATTTTCTAAAGAACTAGAAGTCTTATACATATTTAGTTTTCTATCATATAGATCAGATTCTTTTATATCTGTATGAAGTTTTTGTGCCTTTTCTATTTCTTTATACGTTTTTAAAGCTCTAGCTGGCCCCTCTAAGAAATGTGGTAACGGTGTAACATCGAAAGAATGGATTGTAACAGTTGGTAAACCATTTTCATTAACATCCTCTGTTACTTGATATTCCTTGGCATCAAAATAAAAATAGGTTGGCGGCAATCCTTGACCATAAACAGTCGCCCTATGTGTACCCTCTTCTATTTTCTTCAAAAAATGTTGTATCGAATTTTTACAATCCTCAGCTCGAACGTCTACTTCTTCACCATTAAAATGATATCGTACAGCCTCACGATATTGTTCACGCGCTGTCGATACAACATCCCAATAGCTAAAATTGGTAAGTTCTTGTTTTCTGTTCTGTTCTAATGCGGCATTCACATCATGGAGTAACTTTAACGTTTCTACTGGCAATGTAATCTCTCGATTTGAAACAGAGACAACTTCTAAAATGAATTCTAGTAATCTCTGTAACTCATATGTTTCACTCATTGCTGAACCAAATAGTCCAGGAAGGCCATTCATTGAATCATTCCAACCAGGCTTATTCGCCTCCATTTCAATCCCCATACCAAATGGATCTAGTGTCGAAAACTTGATTAAGGCTAATCCAAATAATTTACTTATTAAGGTTGATTTAAAGTACTGACCATTTTGAGTCTTCATCCATTTCTCTGTTCCGGAATGCTCCTCTTGAATCGACCCGTATTGACGAACCTTCCCATTAGAGAAAACATACTTATGAGACCTCGGCTTAACAAAAACATAGCTATTAAAAAATCGGTAATCTTTCTCATCAAAAAGGACGCTTTGTTGTTTATCAGGAAAAATAGTCAAGTAATTTTGGATTAAATCTAAATTATATGTCCAATGGTCCATCCAATACCCTTCACCAAATTCTGCTTCAATGTTTTGCACACTTCTTGATAACACTTGTTGTAAAAGTTCCTTATGAGAAATTGGAAGGTCAAGATTAAGCTCATCAACAGCTTGTAATAGTGTACCCGGAGTATACGTTTTTTCGAGAATTTTCCGGATTACCCTTAAGTCTTCCATATTTTCGAAAATATTCTTGAGCCACTCCCAGTTTTCCCTATCCTCAAGCTCGAAACTTGCACCTTTAACAACTAGTGGATTATAGCCATCTGCCTGAATCAAGTTCATAAACAGCTTTATATTGTAATCTCCTATCTCAGGGTGGAAAAAGATATCATTTCGACGATTTTGATTAACATCACGGAAATTTCCATTTCCTTGAGAAAAGTATTCTGGCGCAAGAGAGAAAAAGTTATAATCCCTTTCAAGGTCTCCATGCTTTCTAGAATATACATAATAAACAAAAGGTTTATCATCCGTTTCAAGTAACAAAGGAAGTCCACCCCGCAAGATATTGTCTAGGTAGCTTTGTTTACAGTAAGCATCAAATAATGGAACCGCCGTTTTCGTGTGAACATCCTTGGTGATTTCATCTACAAGTCGCTGTGCCTCTTCATACTTTCGATTCATATAAGCATGTTGCGTTAATTCCTCGATTCGATTATTAACTAAAGAAATATCATTGACATGTCCTATCATCGTATGGAGACTAACTCTTGCACCTGATTTTATTTCCTTTGAAAATCCTGAAAAACCACAAGGAACTTTATTTGCTGTAATAGGTTTTCTGTCTATTAAATTGCCAATAGAATTTCGAGCGAATTCATTCGGATAGGACCAGGAAGTATTTGTACCAAATATCACATTTGTATCAACAATAGGTAATAATGCCTCACCGTTATTTACGAAACTTAAATAAAAATGACCTTTTGTCACTTCCTCTACTTCTGCTGTATCCTTTGTTGAAGATCGCACACGATAATATGGAATGTTTTTCTCTAGATTATAGACATCCATCCAGCTCTTTAAAGTATTTCCGACTGCTTTATATGCCGCGTCCTCTACCCCGAAAGGAATGATAGCTGGTAGTCCATCCACTATTTCTAGACTTAATGATTCTTCCGATAAATTTTCAAATTCAACCTTTCGAATTAGTGCAGCAAATGATTCATTTGGTAAAGTAAAATACGTAACAATTGTTTTTAAACCCAATTCATTGTTTGTTTCTTCAATCTTTAATTCATTTTCCTTTATGTACATTTTACGATTAGATGATTCAGTATAGGTTGAAAAAGGCTCGTATATTTGACTATCAACTTTTATAAACGTTCGAAAACCATTGGTTGCAACTCGCTGATAGGCTTGGTTAGCTGGGAAGAACTCTGTAATGGCTTGATTTTTATCTTGTACTCCAAAACTAACTATCCCTTGGCCACGATTCACATAAAAGGACCACATAGGTATACCGAAAACACCTGCAATTCCAGGTAGAAAGCTTGAAAATGTTTTTGCTTGATCATACTCATTTATGACAAAATACCGTTCATCATCAAACTGGTACTTAACCATGTATGACACCTCCTCGTTTCATTTTGAAATTCTAGTAATCTCAAGATTCCTCAATCTTTTATAAATACTTTTATATACTCTACATACATTCGCTGAGGAAAAAGGGTCGTTTCATCTGGATACCCTGGCCATTTACCTCCTACCGCTATGTTCAACTGTAAATAAAAATTCCGATCAAACGGGGCAGGAAATAAAAAAGACTGTTCATTACCTACATGGTTCGAAAACCATTCATTTTGTTTTGCATAAAGAATTCCATCTACATACCATCTGAATTCTCCCGGTTCCCAATCAAGAGTAAACTCATGAAATTCATCTGAAAATCTTTGATTACTTGGAAGTTTGTAGCTTTCACCTTTATACGTGTGGGGAACACCATAATGAAGGGTGCCATGAACGGTATCCGCTTCATGACCAACCATTTCCATTATGTCAATCTCACCACAAGCTGGCCAACCAGAGTAACGTTCCATATCATCAGGCATCATCCAAAACGCTGGCCAAATGCCCTTTCCTTCTGGAAGCTTCGCACGGATTGAAAATCTTCCATACCTCCAGCTAGCTTTTCCCTTTGTCGTTAGCTTCGCTGCAGTATAGGGGTGAGAATAGTAGTTCTTCTTTTGGGCTTCTATAATAAGAATGTTATTTTCTATTCGCACATTCTGATTCTGATCCGTGTAATATTGAAGTTCTTCATTCCCAAATCCTCCACCACTACTGACGTAGTTCCACTTCGATTCATCAATGTGTGAGCGCAGGAACAAATCTTCCCAAATCACTCTCCACTTTATAGGTTCCACATGTTCTCCTGTAAGCGTAATCAATTTAAAATTTATAATTTGGTTGTATTCATTCGCTTCATACAATCCAATGAATTTATTAATAATCGGGTCAACACCTGTAATATTATTTCCTTGTATGTATGGGTTTGTTACCGTTAAATCAGTTGGAACAGCCTCTTTGAAATTTGGAGTACTTATAGTTATTGAGGAAATCTTAACAACAAGATGATGCTTATTGTCAATTTGCACTTTGTTTATTTTTGTCGCTCCTCTCACATCTCCTATAGACAAAGATGCTTGTAATGAATGGGGAAAACGATTGGAAGTACCACCCGTCTCTTTCTTCAATTAATCCACTCCATCCTTCTCCTTGTGTTAGGCAACAACATTGATGTACCTTTCATTTTACCTTTCCATCCACTTTTTCATTAGATTGTGAATTTTGTATTCGGTTTCAATATTTTAGATAAAAAAAAACAACAAGCTATGCTTGCTATTAAGTAGGATTAATTTACTATATTATCTATTAATCTTAATTCTTCTTCAGAAAATGAATGATTCTCTAATGCGGCGATATTTTCCTCAATTTGAGCTACCTTACTCGCACCTATCAAGACTGAGGTAACACTTTCATTTCTTAATACCCACGCTAGCGCCATCTGTGCTAAAGTTTGTCCACGTTCTTTTGCTAAATCATTTAATATCAATACTTTTTGGATGACTTTCTCAGAAACGTCATCTTTATTTAAGAAACTATTTGCTTTCATTGCCCTCGAATCACTAGGAATACCATTTAAATATCTATTTGTGAGCAGGCCTTGAGCAAGAGGAACAAAAGCAGTACATCCTACTCCTTCCTTATTAAGCAGAGAAGTTAAGCCGTCCTCCACCCACCGGTTAAACATAGAATAAGAAGCTTGATGAATTAGTAAAGGTGTTCCTAGTTCTTTTAATATACCAATAGCCTGTTTAGTCTCTTCTACCCCGTAATTTGATATCCCAACATATAAGGCTTTCCCTTGCCTTACCACTTGATCTAAGGCTTGCATTGTTTCTTCTAGTGGTGTTTGAGAATCTGGTCGATGATGATAAAAAATATCAACATAATCAAGTCCCATTCGTTTTAGACTTTGATCCAAACTCGATATCAAATATTTTTTTGACCCCCAATCACCGTATGGACCTTGCCACATTTGATAGCCGGCTTTGGTAGTAATGATCATTTCATCACGATAACCTGAAAAATCCTTCTGTAGAATCCTACCAAAGGTTTCTTCCGCGGAACCTGGCGGTGGTCCATAGTTATTGGCTAAATCGAAATGGGTAATCCCTAAATCAAATGCTTTACGAACCAATTCCCGACCATTTTCAAATAGATCCTCTCCTCCAAAGTTATGCCAAAGACCAAGAGAAATTGCGGGTAATTTAATACCAGATTTTCCACATCGATTGTATACCATTGATTCGTATCTTTGCTCGTTTGGTTGATAGTGCATTCTTTACCTCCTAAAAGATTTCAAATGTGTTTCGTCTTTGCAAGAAATGTAAATTACCATCCTAAAGGCAGTTTTTCTAACTCTTCATGCCAAAATAATTGGATTTTCCGGACAAGTTCAAGTGAAATTTCTGTTTCACTTGCAACTAAATTTTCTACTAGCTGGCGAGTATTTCTAGCACCTGGTATGACTGTTGAAACCTGTTCAAATGCTAAGATAAATTGCAAGGAGGTTTCAATAATTGCTGCACCATCAAGTACACCATTTAGTTTTTGAATTACGTTTAGCCTTCGTTCAATCTGTTGCTCGGTCCATCTCCTTCTTATTCCGTTGAAAGTGCTATTTTTATCGTATTTTCCTGATAACCAGCCAGAATCTAATGGAACTTTACTAATCAGTCCGACGTTTTTTTCTTTAGCTTTCTGAAAAGCTCTTACTGGTTCTTGATAGAGCATGTTAAACATAACTTCTATTACTTGAGAATTAGAATGTTCTAAAAGCTGAAACATTTCAAGACTGGAGTCGACAGAAGCCCCATATGCTCGAATTTTCCCTTCTTCCTGCAGTCTTTCTAACAGCTCAAATTGAAGACTATCTCCATTTAAATAACTAAAGGGTGGATTATGCAAAAGTAATGTATCTATATAATCTGTCTGAAGACGCTCCAAGCTTGACTCAACTGAAGTCCTTAATTTGTTAACATCAAAATCAACTTCATTATTACTATGGTGACCAACCTTAGTATTAAGAACGACCTTCTCTCTATTGTGTAATAGAGCTTTTCCTAATAGTTCTTCACTCTTTCCAAAACCGTAATTAGGTGCCGTGTCAAAGAATGTACAGCCTTCATCAATTGCTTTATGAACTAAGTAAATGCCCTCTTGGTCCCCCATTGCTCCCCAATCTTGTGCATTTCCTAATTGCCAAGCTCCAAATCCTACTTCTGATACTTGAATTCCTGTGCTACCTAATTGTCTATACTTCAACTGCACTACCTACCTCACATATAATATCTTGTATTATTCATAACTTAATTGTGACTTCGATACTCTTTTGGTGAAATCCCTTCTAGTTCTCTAAAGACTCTAGCAAACTGTTTGGGGTTTTTATATCCTACCATTTCGCCAACTTCGAATACTTTATTATCTGTTTCTTTCAGCAGTTTTTTTGCTTCTTTTATTCTTTTCGTCTTCACATAATCCACAAAGTTACTTCCAGTCGTTTCTTTGAATGTGTGACTAAAATAAGAATAATTAACAGAAATGTAGTTTGAAACGACTGCCAAATTAATGTCTTTATGAAAGTTATCTTCAATGTATTGAAGTGCTTTCCCCATATACTTTTGATCTGAATAGACTGATTTAACTTGTTTTACATACTCATGTAACCTCATCACTAAATCCTCTACTGCATAATAATAATCATGAAACTCTTTATACTTGTAAATATCGCCAACTTTATTATACAGTTTGAAAATTTCAATAGATTCCTCTCCTAGTCTATTGAAAAAATTATCGAATATATGGGAATTAATTAAGGAAGAAATCCCTTCCATATATCCTATCCCCTGACTAGATATTATCTCGTAATCAAATACTTTTAAAAGACTTGCTTTTAACTCGTGCTCTCTTTCAGTACCAATCATATTCGAAATTTTTTGAATCAAATTTCCAGGTAAATCTTCTTTCTTATAGTCCTTATCTTTTATATCTACATAATGAATAATTGTATTTCTAGGAAATAAAAATTTGTATTTTTTTGCAATAAATGCTTGATTATAACCGTCTTTAAAATTCTTTATATCAAACAGTTGATCACTTATGGCTTGAAAAAATTGAAAGTATTTTTCTTCCTTAAAAGCCTCTTGTACGTATTTTGAAAATGATCCGTCTGGAGTTATGAGAACCACATGATCATCTTTGTCACAAAAAGAAGTGATTTGATCTGCTTTTTGTCCATAGTGTTTTTCTACTAAATGGTTTATTCGTTTTAGGGACTCGACACCTTCGAGACCACCTCTATTCTCCAATATATCAACATAGTATCCATTAGGATATTCTATCAATTGCAAATTCCGACAAATCCGTTCAATCTCTTCCTCACTAATATTTTGATTTAATAGAATATAATTAAATTGGTTGGACCGTAGCTCTGCTAATTGCTTATTGACTTTTTCTTGGACAGACTCTAACTCTTCAACTACTTTATTTAGTGAAAGAAAGAGCTCATTTCTGTTAACAGGCTTCAACAAATAATCCTTCACCTTCGACTTTATCGCTGCTTTCGCATACTCAAAATCGTCATGACCGCTTAAGATAATGACCGCTATCTTCATATTCATATCTTGGATGGTTTGTATTAGTTTAATTCCATCTAATCTAGGCATTTTGATATCCGTGATTAATATATCAATCGTTTGCTCTCTTATTATTTCTATTGCTTCTTGACCATCAGACGCTACAATACTATTAAAAACATTAGAAAATTCCCTTTTGACCATTGCCTGTATACCTAAACGAATGTTCTTTTCATCATCTACAATTAACAGCTTATACATTTTTATGTACCCCCTTGATTAGTAAACAAGGTAGTTTCATTACAACTTTTGTATACTCTCCTTCAAGACTCTCAATGTTCAATCCATATTCAATTCCATAGTGAAGCTTAATTCGTTCATTTACATTACGTAAACCAATTCCAGTTTCTTGATTCATTTTTCCATAATCTATGATGGTGTCCTCGTGCAACTGGATTTTTTTATTTACACGTTCAAGTTCTGTTGGTTTCATACCAATTCCATTATCGATAATATTAATCAGAATGAAGTCATCCTTCATAGAGGCAGTTAACTCTACTACTCCATTCTTTGAGTTAATAATTGGTATAATTCCATGTTTAAGTGAATTTTCAACAATTGGTTGAAGAGACATTTTTAATATTTTCTGCTCCAATAGTGCACTTGGAATCTCAATATTGAGAATTAAGCGATTATCTAAACGTAGATTCATAATATCAATATAATTTTTAATATGAGTTACTTCCTCTTGGAGAATTACAAAATCATTTTTCCACTTCAAGTTATATCTCATCATTTCCCCTAATGAAGTAAGTGAATCAGAAATATCATATTTCCCTTCAATTTCTGCCATCATTTTAATATTCTCTAAAGTATTGTACAAAAAGTGGGAATCAATTTGTGTTTTAAGTGCTCTTAATTCAGCTTCTTTTGTTGAAGCTTGTTTATTCACAGCATCTGCAATTAGTCTATTAATCTTATTTAGCATTTCTTTAAAACGCTGTGCTAATTGTGCTATTTCACCATGCCCTTGAATATCCACCTTTACTGAAAAATCACCCTTCTCTACTTGTTTCATTAATTCAATTAACATATACAGCCTCTTTAACAATAGGGAAATGAGGAAATATGTAGTAATAGAAAGGATAAGGACTAAAATAAACGTTCCACTTAAAACAAGGTTTCTTGTTTGTCTCATATCTGCATAAATCGCCTCTAGCGAAACGACCTGTAATAGATGAGAATTTATGTCATCTAAGTAAGTTGAGACAATTAGATAGGGAATAGCGTTATATGAAAACTGGACACTTGTAATCTCTTTATTTTTAATTTTACTGAACTGTTTTTTTAATTGCGAGATACTTATACCTTGTTCTTTTAAGAAATTCATTTTAGGATTCGAATAAACATTCATTTTCGGGTCAATTACGATCATTTCAGATTGTCCATCGGTAACCGAACTATACATTTTAGGATAAAAATTCTTCAATAACATACTTACTTCAATTACACCTAAATGTTCATCTTTCGGGTACTCTATTTCACGATACAATGATACTTTTGCATTGTTATTATCAATTAAATACCTGTCTAACAAATCGAGATTTTTCTTCTCATATGCCCATAATTCCATCCCGTTTCTTTCCATAACTTCACGGAACCAAGGTCTGTCATCTATTCGATTTTCCATAAAAACAATAGGCCACATCTCTGTAACAAATGGATTACTTGTGAATAATCGAATATGTTCAATTGTCGGATTGTTACTTTGAAGCTTGGCTACATTTGAAAAAGCATTCATTTTGAAATCTATTAACTCATTTACAGTGGTTTCATTTCTTGTTTTTATATAATCTATAAAATGTTCATCGGATGCCACCATTTGAGCCGTTCTTCTCATGGATTCAATATTATTATGTATTTGAATTCGTTCAATTTCTAGAGAGTATTCACTTTTGCTTGTGATATCTTTAATAGAATTTTCATACAGCTCATTTGAATAATATAATGTAAATATTATTGCCGGTATCATAAAAATAATGACATACAAAGAGATTAACTTATTCTGCAACGATAGTCGCTGGATTTTTTCTTTTCGCCAGCCTAAAACTCTTTTTACATTAATCATTTACTCACACCCACTAGATTATTTCTTATATCTAGTATATTTCATTTTTAGTAAATATAGGTAAAAACCCAGAATAATTCTGGGTTTTTCTTTAAGGCTGTTTTCATAAACTTTATTGATTATCAACAAAAATGCCTTTTATACTTTTTTCTTGTATTCTCTAAAATTATAGTTAGTTTGTAGCTGCATCCAACTTCTTTTTATTCTTCTCGAAAATGGATTGTTGATATTCCTTAACCTTATCATAGCCAAATCCATCTCGTTTTTCTAAGAACTTATTAAAGATTTGATCAAATTCCTCGTCTGACTTAGCTAATAATAATTTAGGAAGCGTTTTTCCCCACTCTTGAGCAATTTTACTTGAAGCAACACCTTCAGCCGAAGTACCTGTTGGGTTAATACCATCATATGCCGCAAAGCTCATAGTCTTTCCTTTTGTCCAATCTTCCATTTGCTTAAATGGCTCTGCAGATGGAGGAGCCCATTGGAGATTCATATTCGTATCCATTAACATCCAGAATTTATAAGAAGCACCATACTTCTGATCAAAAGCTGCACGATCCGTGTTAAGTAATGTTAATACCTCCGGAATAAATTGAGGTTTTCCACCTTCCACTTCATAAGTTACACCTTCTTGACCAAGGTATAGATCTTTTTGGCCCTCTTCACTAATTAAGTAGCTTAAAAAACGAATCGCTCTTTCTTTGTTTTTTACATCTTTTGAAATTAAGGTAACGGTCCATCCAGAGATACTATCTCCAGCTAATGTTGGAGCATCTAAGTTAGAATTAGCTGGTCCGTCTACTGCAATATAAATTGAATTGGGATCATTTGCGAATAAAGCTTGTTGTTGTGCCGCTAGATCACTACGTTGATACAGCATAGAAAAATAACGACCTTGCGCAATCTTTTCTTCCATTTGTGGGCGCTTGTCTATAAAGATATCTTTTGCTAATAAGCCATTGTCATTTACTTCTCTAAGAACTTTTAACCAAGATAGATATTCTGGATCTGTTGTACGATCGTAAACTACTCCATCTTTTTCCATTGGAAGTGCTAAAAAGTTTTGTAAATATCCTTCTAAAGAACTGTTACCAACATCTGTGAATTCATTTAATCCAAACGGAATTAATGGAGCTCCATTTACATTAGGGAATTTCTCTTTTGCTGCTTTTAGTGCATTTAAGAATCCTTCTGGTGTTCTCATATCAGGACTACCAATTGCTTCATACATATCTTTTCTTACAAGGAAAGTTTGGTTTGAAGGCTTCAATTCTTTGTAACGATCAAAATCTTTTGGTGAAGAAGATGCATTGGGATATCCATACACATTTCCATTTTCTTGCTTATACCATTCTAATTTTGCAGAATCTGAAACTTTAAAGAAATATGGATCATAATTCTCTGCAAGTTCATTTAGTGGCAGAACTAATTCTCCTTCAATCATTTTCTTTACTGCATCTTCCCACCAACCAATTGTGATAAAGTCTGGTAGTTTACCTGATGCAATCATCGTGTTCATTTTTTCCGCTTCATTACCCGCAGGCGAAATAAAGTTTACGGAAACACCTGTTTTATCTGTTACATATTTGGAGACGGCATCTTCTCCCCATTTATTAGCATACCATGAGAAATTTACGTACCAATCAAAAGTTATAGGAGAAGTATCTGCTTGCCAACCTGGATCATCCGCTGATAGCTCTTTTGTTTCGGTTTCTTTCGGTTCCTCTTGTGGTTTTGAAACGCTTTCATTAGTGCTCTTACTTGAACAACCTGCAAATAATGCTAGAAACAAAGAAGCAATTAGAATATAAATGAATCTCTTTAATACCGTGTTCTTATTCATCATAATTTCCCCTCTCATCTTCTTATTTGGCCTGCTAATAATATGTTGTTTAAATTCACATCAACGGATTCCGTTATTAATAACTCAAAACTTTTTACCGGACCCTATTTATCAACATATTATTTCAGAGCCTTTTATAAAAAATCTTCTATATGAAGAATTTTCTAACAGCTATGGGTTTAACCTTTTACAGAACCAATTAGCATTCCTTTTACAAAGTACTTTTGTAGGAATGGATAAACAAGTACTATCGGCAATGTTGTAACAACCATTGTTGCTAGTTTAATTGATTGAGAGGTAACTGTTCTCGTTGTAATTCCACCTGGAGCATTCATCATCATTTGGTTCGAGCTTGATTCTGCTACTACTTTGTAAAGATACGTTTGAATAGGTTGTAAATCTGGATTATTCACAAAAATTACGCCCGCAAAATAATCATTCCATTGGTAGACTCCCTGGAATAAAGCAATCGTTGCGATAACAGGCATCGATAGTGGTATGACGACCTTTAGAAAGATCATCAGATCATTTGCTCCATCCATCTTGGCGGCTTCTTCAAGTGATGTTGGTAACTCTCTGAAGAAGGAAATAAAAATGATAAGATGGAAAAAGTTAAACAATGTGGGAATAATGTATACTAAGAAATTATCAAACAGCCCTAAATCTCTTATTAATAGAAAGTAAGGGATTAATCCTCCACTGAAGAACATCGTAATAATCCCAAAGATCATATAAAATTTTCTCCCCATTAAATCTTTACGTGAAAAAGAATAAGCTACCATTGCCGTAAAGAATACGTGAGAAATCGTTCCTATAACTGTTTTCGCGAGGGTGACACCAAATGATGTTACGATTCCTGGATTTGCGAAAACTGCTGTATAGTTTTCAAATGAAAATACCCTTGGCCACCAATAAATCCCACCCTTCATTGCGTCAACTCCATCGTTTAAGGAGTTTACCAATACATACCAAATTGGATAGAGTGTAATAAAACAGATGATAAACAGAAACAGCATATTAAGATTGTCAAAAATATACTCACCTTTAGTCCGTCTATTTAACTTAAAAAGCTTGAACATATACTTGACTCCCCCCTAAAATAATGAGTTTCCGTTTAATTTCCTAACAATTTTGTTAGCTGATAGTAATAAGATAAAAGCGATAATTGCTTTCAACAGTCCTACAGCCGTTGCGTATGAATATCTAGCATTTTGAATACCTACTTGATAGACATATATATCTATTACATTACTTGCACTCTCATTTAGTGCATTTCGTAAAATTAAGATTTGGTCAAAGTTTGAATTAAGTACTCCACTTACTGCTAGAATAAACAGAATCGTAATAGTTGGACGAATAGAAGGCAATGTCACATGCCACATCTTTTGGAATCTATTTGCTCCATCTATGGTTGCCGCTTCATATAACTCAGTCGAAACTCCAGCTATTGCTGCTAAGTAAATAATGGCGGACCAACCTATTTCCTTCCATATATCTGATAAGATGACTATCCCCCAGAAATACTGTGGTTCAGCAAGAAAATTAGTCCGTTCGTCAATCATCCCCATACCCAATAAAATATCATTGATTATTCCAATATCCGCTAGCCACGTTGTCATGATTCCACCTAATACAACCCATGATAAAAAATGTGGTAAGTATGAAATTGTTTGAACCATCTTTTTAAACTCCAAAGAGGTAAGTTCATTTAACAGCAACGCAAACATAATCGGTAAAGGGAATCCAATAAACAGCTTGATTAAGCTAATTCCTAAAGTGTTTTTTAACACGATCCAGAAGTTTTCATCTTGTAAAAATTCCTTGAACTGCATCAATCCTACCCAAGGAGCCTCTCCAAACGTTTTAATTATGCTATATTCTTTAAATGCTATGATCAAGCCATACATTGGAATGTAATTAAAAATGAACATCCATATGATCCCGATAAGGGCCATTACCTGTATATATCTTTGTTCGAATAATCTCCGTAAATTCCGTTGCAATTTCTCCTTCTTACTAAGGTGGATGATATGTACTTTTGTTAGTGAATCTACTTTTGTATTAATATCCATTTTCCACCACCTCCACTTTTCAGGTTGTATATTCTGCACTATATATTAATAGTAAAAAAATATACTCGAACTTGTAAGGGCTTTTATTTTGCTAAAGGTACCAATTTTTTGGATAGTGGGACAGGGGTGGGACAGGGGGACAGGTTCCTCGTCCCAGTTTTTTAATAACTAGGCTACCCTGAAAATAAGGGGATCTTCGTTCCAGAACACTCGCTTTCCGTGGGGCGGGCGGTGAGACAACTCGGCACTTGCGTCTTCGTTGACTAACCTGTCCCGCTGCTCCAGCAAGAGTCGAGCGTCCTTCCACTTCAATAAACTTAATTTGAGAAATCAACATTGAGTTTTAACAGAGCCAATAACTAAAAAAGAACCGATTCTCCTGTTTGGTACACAGAAGAATCGGTTCTTTTG
>JBFILZ010000047.1:0-18585 GCA_041611945.1 Bacillus sp. (in: firmicutes) | reverse complement strand
TCAATGTGTAAAATGCGCTGTGTTAATTCCTTGATAATATAGGTGCCTCCAATTGTTTGGACAGCAAACCAATAAAGGGAGGTTAGTGTTCGAATTGGCGAAGAGATATATCTAGCACCTTTTATGCCAATCATGGCTCGGATGGCATATTGTGACGGAATTCCATGGGCGGCTCCAGGTAGACTAAGCCAAGAAACGAATAAAAAGGCAAGGGCTGCCCCGATTACAGTACTTAGAACGGCATACTTAAAGGATAATCCTCCCTCTAACACGGCTAAAGCTGGTACAAGGAAATTCCCAGCATTAACGGAAAAAGCTATGCCGATATATAAAAAGTCATACCATGAAGACGTTCGGAGTTCTTTGGGAACTGGATCAAGTCCAAAACGTTCGAAAATATCTTGTTTCTTTTTTTCAGAGACAGAATTCATTGTTTTTACTCCTTTGTCAGAAAACATATTCTTATTATAACGACATTTTGATAAGATTAGGTAAGGACTTTTTAACAAATCTTTCTGGAGGTAATGTATGACAAGGCATGCACTGATTACGGCAGGGTCCAAAGGAATTGGAAGAAAAGTGACAGAGCACCTAGTTAAGCGTGGCTATGTTGTGACTGTAAATTATCGACAAGACTTAACAGCTGTTAAGTCGTTACAAGACCATCTATCTTCTTATAAAAACCAGCTTTTTTTTGTGAAAGGTGATATTACAAAGCGGGAAGATATTCATCATATTGTGAGGGGCGCTGTTGAACAAGCTGGACCAATCGATATACTAATTAACAATGCAGGACCTTATGTTTTCGAGCGAAAGAAGCTAGTTGATTATACAGAGGATGAATGGTACGAGATGATGGATGGGAATTTAAGTGCCGTGTTTCATTTAGTGAAACTCATAGTACCGTCCATGAGGAAAAATCAGTTTGGTCGAATCATTACATATGGATTTCAGGGAGCAGATTCTGCTCCAGGCTGGATTTATAGGTCAGCATTTAGTGCGGCAAAAGTTGGGCTTGTTTCTTTAACAAAAACAATTGCTATTGAAGAGGCAGAATATGGTATTACATCAAATATGGTTAGTCCGGGTAATATTGTTGGGGAAATGAAGGAGGCATCCATTCAAACCTCTAGAGATAATAAAGATTTTGAAACGCCTGTTGGCAGATCGGGGACAGGAGAAGATATTGCAAGAATTGTCGGTTTTCTCTGTGAAGAAGATTCAGACATGATGACAGGAAGCGTAATTGAAGTCACGGGTGGATTAGATGTAATAAACAAATATAGATAGTTTATAAACTAGTAAAAAGTTTGTGAGTAAATATGAAAATTAGTAGAGTAACTGAAAATTTTAGTGCAATTCATTGAATTAGTAAATATTTCTAGATCACTTGAATATTTTTATCAATACCTTCTCATCATAGGAATGAGGTGATTATTGATGAAAAAAATTTGGATTAGTTTATTTGCTTTACTGTTAATCAGTTCGTCTGCTGGGGCAGCTAATTATACAAATAGCCTATTATTTAAAGTTACCGTTTGGCAAGGAGGTATAGAGAATGAATTTGAATATGAGAATCCTTCACACTATGAGTGGGAAAAAGGTTCAAATGTCGTAAAGGGTGAAGAGGCAAGGTTCATTGTTGAAAAAATGTATCATTATCTAAAGGTTTCTAAATTTACGAAGGTAGATCAAATAAAAGCAACTCTTGAACAAAAAGGATTTTCTAATATGGATCGATTTGTTGTCAGGTGGATTGATCTGAACGGGAATCTGTATACGTGGCACTGGGAAAAGGAAGCAGACCTATAACAATATAATTCAACCTAGTTAGTAAAGATAACAAACATAAAATAATTGAAAATTCGATGTATTTTGTAAGTGCTTACATTCTTTAAAAAAATCAATCAAATATATTCCACTATTGATTATTTGGTGTTATAGTTAAGACGCTTGTCTAGTGGTATTTTTAGGTGGGAGGAATGTAAAAATGCGTATAGGTATACCTTTAGAAATAAAAAACAATGAAAATCGTGTTGCCATGACACCTGCAGGGGTCATAACTCTAGTCAATTTTGGACATGAAGTGTTTATTGAGAAGAATGCAGGAATGGGTTCAGGATTTACTGATGATCAATACATAGCAGCTGGGGCACATATAGTTGAAACGGCTGAAGAGGCTTGGTTAATGGAAATGGTAATGAAAGTAAAGGAACCGCTTCCGAGTGAATATCGTTACTTTAGAGAAGGATTAATTTTATTTACATACTTGCACTTAGCGCCAGAGCCTGAACTTACTAAGGCTCTAATTGAGAAAAAAGTGGTCGGAATCGCTTACGAAACTGTACAATTACCAAATGGCTCACTTCCATTACTAACTCCAATGAGTGAAGTGGCAGGTAGAATGTCTTCACAAATCGGTGCTCAGTTCCTTGAAAAACCTCAGGGAGGTATGGGTATTTTATTAGGAGGAGTACCTGGAGTTCAACGTGGAAAAGTAACAATTATCGGTGGGGGAGTAGCGGGAACAAATGCAGCTAAAATCGCAATTGGATTAGGGGCACATGTTTCTATTCTAGATGTAAATCCTGAGCGTTTGCGTCAATTGGATGATATCTTTGGAAATGACATTACAACATTAATTTCTAATCCACTTAACCTTGCAGAGGAAATTGCTGAATCTGATTTAGTGATTGGGGCTGTGCTTATTCCAGGTGCAAAAGCACCAAAATTAGTAACAGAAGATATGATTAAATCAATGAGAGCAGGTTCAGTAGTTGTAGATATTGCAATTGACCAAGGTGGTATTTTTGAAACAACTGATCGTATAACAACTCACGACAACCCAACATATGAAAAGCATGGTGTATTACACTATGCTGTTGCAAATATGCCTGGTGCGGTTCCTAGGACTTCTACAATGGCGTTAACAAACGTTACAGTTCCTTATGCCGTACAGATTGCAAACAAAGGTTATAAGCAAGCATGTCTTGAAAATGAAGCATTGTTAAAAGGTATTAATACACTTAATGGATATGTTACGTACAAAGCTGTTGCAGATTCTCATGGTCTGGAATATGCAGACGCTCGTGAATCCATGATGTATCTATAGAAAAATAAAATGGCAAGCTGAGTAATAACTCAGTTTGCCATTTTTTCATTAGCAACTATAATACTTGTAATTCCTTTGGATACGAAGTCAGTGTCTCAAATCCTGACTCTGTAATTAATATATCATCTTCAATTCGGACGCCACCCACACCCGGTAAATAGATACCTGGTTCAAGCGTAAAGACCATTCCAGTTGTGAGTGTTCTCGTATTCGTCGCATTCATTGAAGGAAATTCATGAACATCGATACCAAGACCATGTCCAATGCGGTGTGTAAAATAATCCCCGTATCCCTTTTCAGTAATAATTGTTCGAGCGATTGTATCAAGGTCTCCAATTTTAACGCCTGGTTTAGAAGCATTTAAAGACGTCAATTGGGCTTCTAATACTGTTTCGTAGATTTCGCGTTGTTTCTCATTAACTTCCCCAAGTGCAACCGTTCGGGTAATATCAGAGCAATACCCTTTGTAAACAACACCTAAATCAAAAAGAATTAGGTCACCATTTTTTATCGTTTCTAATCCTGGCTTTCCATGAGGCGCTGCAGTCTTTTGACCTGTTAACACCATCGTTTGGAATGACATCTCTAAGATGCCTTTTTTCTTAAGTTCATATTCAATTGTGGCTAGGACTTCTAATTCTGATCTGCCCTCTTTAATAGCAGAAACTCCAACCTCTACCCCATAATCTGCCAACTTTGCTGCCTGTCTTAACAATAATATTTCTTCGTCGTCTTTAAGAATACGTAGTTCTTGGAGTTTTTCCTCAACGGAGACGAACTCTGGTTTACTAAATATATTATTTAAGCTCTCAACTCGTTCAAATATTAGGTGTTCTTTCTCAATTGCAAGCCTTCCAATCAGACTATGGTTGGCTGCCTTTTTCACAAGATCCCAGGGATTATCGGTGTCCGAATATCCCAAAACTTCTTGTTGCCATCCAGCAGCTTTAACCTGCTCTTTTTCCATATTTGGCACAATTACAACTGGAGCTTCATTCGGAAAAACAAGAATCGCAACTAGACGTTCATGCGGATTTGTATAAAAGCCACTTAAATAGAACACATTGGCCTTAGAGGTTATCAAACTTGCAGAGATATTTTCTACTCGCATCCAATGCATTAATTGTTGTAAACGTTCGTTTTTCATCTACTTGCACATCCCTTTATGTAGAAATTTATTGTGAAGTTTCGTTACTTAACTTTATCAATGAATCAAACAGGTGTAAACTTAGAGAAGTAGAAAAAATATTTTTTTTTGAAACTATTCTTATTCAAACTCGTATTACATATTGAACAAATGAATAGCATAATTCGTAAATTAAATAAGAGGTGAAGCTGTGAGTATTTTCCGAAGACTTTTTCCGAAAAAAAATGAACGACCAAAAGTTGTAGAGAGAACGGTATTCAACCTTGAGATCAATGATTTTGTCACGTATGATTTAGAGGATTACCAGGTTGTAGGGAAACTTACGTACTTAGATAATGGATTTTCATGGCATGCTTTTCAGCTGCAATCTATTGATCGAACAATTTGGTTAAGTGTGGAAATGGATGATGAATTACTACTAGGTATATATGAAAAATGCAAGCTGAAACTGTCTGAGCCGATTCCGAAAGAAATTGACTTCGAGGGGATTAAGTATTATCTCGATGAAAAAGGGACAGCTAGAGTAACTGGAGTTGGAAGAGGGCAAAATGTCAATGGTTCATCATGTAAGTATTATGATTTCTGTGATGATGATGAGGAAGCCTATTTATCGATTGAGATATGGGGCGGTGAGGTTGAGGTAAGTAAAGGCTATGATATTGAAGAATATGAATTGAAAATAATTGCATCGAAATAGGAGGAGTTTATATGTTTCAATTTTTTAAACGAGTAGGTACTGTTGTTAATTCTGAATTGAATTCAATGTTGGATAAGGCAGAAGATCCGGTAAAAATGCTTGATCAGTTTATGCGTGATATGGAATCAGATATTCGAGAGGCTGAGGCTGCAGTTGCCAAGCAAATCGCCAATGAAAAGATGCTGAAAAAGAAATCAGATGATGCTGAAAACATGGTGTTAAAACGTGAAGAACAGGCTTTAAAAGCCCTCGAAGCAGGAAATGAAGAGTTAGCTAGAAGAGCTCTTGAGGATAAGAAACAGCAAAGTCAACAAGCTGTACTGTTAAAAGAATCACATGTCCGTGCCAAGAGTGATGCCGATGTCCTACGAGAAAAGCTTGACGAAATGAAGCGTGAATATCATGATTTGAAACTTAAGAAGGATACGTTAAAAGCTAGAGCTGAGTCAGCGAAGACACGGACAAAGATGAATCGTGTGATGTCTGGGATTGGTGGGGACGATTCTCGTAAAGGCTTTGAAAGAATGGAAGAGAAAGTTATGCGTTTTGAAGCAGAAGCAGAAACTAGCGAAGATCTTTCATCAAAGACCCGAAGCTTAGATGATGAATTTGCTCAATTAGATAAAGGTGATGTAGACGATGAACTAGCTGCTCTTAAAAAGAAGTTAGGGAAAGAGTAATAAGAGAAGAATCAGCGCCTTACCAAAGGCGCTACCTTTTTGGTTTCTTGGAATGTTACCCTTAAAAAGTAATCCACTTAAAGGGAAGGTGATACCTGTGCGGCAATTAATATCTTTACTAATACTTATGGTCATTTTATCTGCATGTGGGATGGAGAGAGGTATTGCAAATAGTGATATTCTGGATTACACCGAAGCCAATTACCCACTTATGGATGTTGTCAAAAGTAGTTCAAATCAACAAGATGTAACAAGGATTTATAAAGCAGAGGGATTAACAATTGATGAAGTAGCAACTCAATTGTTAAGTAATCTTCCAAGTAAACCTAATGAAATTACAGAGAAAGTTGAGGACAAGCAAGTACTTGTTTACGATAAATTCTTTGTCACACTGACTCCTGAGTCAGATAATAGCAAGAATACTTTAGTGGAAGTAGCTACATATGGCTTCGTTCGAGACAATTATCAACCAAGCTTCTTTAATGGTTTGATGCTAGGGTATATGATAAGTAACATATTAGATGTAGATGATTGGGGGAAGCGACAAAATAGTCGGTGTCTACAATCACCAGGTGGCTGCTATGGTGGCTATTATCAAAGTGGAAAAGGCTATAAAGGACCTATTGGTCAACCATCCTTACGTGGAGGGACATCTTCAGTTAGAGGTGGAGGTCCAGGAACGGGTAAATAAAATATGAGAGGAGTCTTTATAGAATGGGACCATTTTTATTAACGTTTTTATATTTTGCTATTGCGATAGTTGTTGTTATCATTGGTTTAACTATTTTTGAAGTACTAACAAAGAAATATAAGGATTGGGAAGAGATTGAAAAAGGGAATAATGCTGTAGCTCTTTCAATTGGAGGGAAAATCATTGGAATATGTATTATCCTTTCATTCTCCGTCTATCATAGTACAAAACTTGCTGATACTTTAATATGGGGAGCATTTGGAGTGTTTTTACTAATGCTCGCTTACTTTATATTTGAACTGGTCACTCGAAGGTTCTCAGTTGAGGAACAATTGAAAAAGGGGAATGTTGCAGTGGGAATTGTTTCATTCTGTGTTTCAGTAGGACTAGCGATTGTCATCGGTGCTTCCATTACATAATAGAATCATTTTGAAACATTAAAACCTCTCGGGTACTTACCCGAGAGGTTTTAATGAAAGTATACCGTATGATTAAGAAGGGTGATTACCGTGTTAGAAAGCGATTTAAGGAAAAGCAAAGCAATCTATTGGGCGTCAGGAATTGTTTCAATTTGTGGTATTATCTTTGAAGTGTTATTTGGGGCAATTGGATCTTATATTTTAGGAGATGGTGTAAAGCAATATACTTTGACCATTTCACTATTTTTGACGGGGATGGGAATAGGAGCATCATTAAGTGAACATGTTACAAAAAAACTACTATTGTCATTCGTTTGGATAGAATTTGTTATTGCACTTGTGGGTGGATTCTCAACCTTTGTATTATTTGGCATAAATGCCTATTTAAGTGATGGTACAGATGCTTTATTTCTTTATAGTATTACTTTACTAGTAGGCGCTTTAACAGGTGTTGAGTTACCTATTTTGATTCGAAAGGCAAATGAGATTGGAGTTTCTTTAAGTAAAAGTACTGCCCGAGTCTTATTCTCTGATTACGCGGGAGGGTTAATTGGTGGTTTACTTTTTGTGTTCTTATTAAGGCCACAATTAGGAATGGTAAAGACCGCCTTTTTTGTAGCTCTAATTAATGTGTCGGTTGCACTCTGGGTTCTTTTTTACTTTCGAAAAGAAATTCATCGTTACAAAGTTCATGGTTTGGTAGGTATAACGATATTTTTAATCTTAGTGGGTGGACTTCTATTTGGAGAACAAACAGCCTTTTCATTTGAACAAAAAATGTATCGCGACCCGATTGTTTATGCAGAAGAAACAAAATATCAACGAATGATATTAACAAAAGAGCAAGGAGATATTCGCTTGTTTTTGGACGGTCAGTTACAATTCAGCTCAAGTGATGAATATAGATACCATGAAATGCTCATTCATCCAGCAATGGCCTTGGCGAACAAGAGAGAAAGAATACTCGTTCTAGGGGGAGGAGATGGACTAGCAGTTAGAGAATTACTTAAGTATGAAGAAACAAAATCGATTACACTTGTAGACTTAGACCCGGCCGTCATTCATTTAGCAAAAGAACATCCAGATTTACTTCGATTAAATAAGGGATCTCTTTCAAATGAGAAAGTCCGAGTAATCAACGAAGATGCCTTTGAATTCATTGGGAATTCAGCAGATTTTTATGATGTAATTATTGTCGATTTACCAGATCCTAATAACGAATCTCTGAATAAACTTTACACTATTGAATTTTATTCCTTACTTCGAAATCACTTACATCCTGGCGGGACTATAAATGTGCAAGCAACAAGTCCTGTATTCGCGACTGAGGTATATTGGACAATTAATCATACAATAAAGGAAACAGGTTTATATACAAAGAATTTACACATAGATATTCCTAGCTTTGGTAATTGGGGTTTTGTGCTAGCAAAGCGGGAGCAGTTCAGATTAGAATCTGCAAACTTTATTGTGGAAACAAACTACTTAACACAGGAAGTATTGCTAGCTTCAACTTCTTTCGGGAAGGATGAGGACGAAGTAATAAAAGGTGAAAACGGGAAAGCAAAAAAGCTAGAGGTTAACTCTCTAATTAATCCCCATTTAATTGAAAAGTACGAAAAAGCTTGGCTGAATTATTAATCTAGTAAGGAGCGATGTAGATGAAAGTTTCATATCACGGACATTCTATTATTAAAGTTGAGACTAACGGACAGACGATTCTCTTTGATCCATTCATAACAGGTAATTCATTAACAGATTTGACTTTGGGCGACGTAGGGGCAGATGTTATTCTATTAACTCATGGGCACAATGACCATGTTGGTGACACAGTTTCAATTGCTCGTGAAAATGGATCTTTGGTCATCGCTCCCTATGAGTTAGCAGTGTTTTTAGAAAGAAAAGGTCTTAAAGTTCACCCTATGAGTATTGGTGGCTCCTTTCAGTTTGATTTTGGAAGAGTCAAGCTCACTCAAGCCTTCCACAGTTCTTCCTATGAAGAAAACAATCAAATAATCTACACAGGAATGCCGAGTGGGATTTTATTAACAATTCTAGGTAAAACGATATATCATGCTGGTGATACGGCTTTGTTTTCTGATATGAAACTAATTGGTGAACAGAATTCTATTGATCTTGCTTTTCTACCAATTGGTGATAATTTTACAATGGGACCTGAGGATGCCTTAATCGCGGCTAATTGGCTACGTGCGAAGAAGGTCGTTCCCATCCATTACAACACTTTTCCAGTTATTAAGCAGGACCCATTAGATTTTGTTTCGAAACTTAATTCTGGAGTTGGCCATCATTTAGAGGTTGGAGATTTTATTGAATTGTAAAAGACCGGAAAGAAGCAAATTGATTGCTTCTTTTTTTTGTGTGTTAGCATATATATGAATGAAACAAGCTATGGAGGTATGAGTGATGAGAAATAGAGTCATCTTATGTTTATTAAGCTGTGGTGTATTAATGTATTATGCGGTTCCGAGAATTTCCATTCATTTTTCAGGTTTAGATGGAATATTTGGATTTGCATGGTTAATACTAGCTCTTTTAGTTATTGGTGGAAATCTCTCTGGTTTACTTTATAGTGTGAAGAAACAAAGGGAGAAAGTTCATGGACATCAGCTCCGAACAGAAAAAGCACGTCGTTATCTCAGACAGCATTGAACCTTAGGTCATTCACCTTTATAATGAAAATAGGAATGAAAAGTGAAGGGTGAATGACTTGTCTACAAAACATGAGCAAATTTTACAATACATAGATGATTTGGAAGTAGGATATAAAATATCGGTCCGTCAAATTGCTAAGGATTTAAATGTAAGTGAAGGAACAGCCTACAGAGCAATTAAAGAGGCTGAAAATAAAGGGTATGTCAGTAGTATCGAACGTGTTGGTACGATTCGAATTGAAAAAAAGAAAAAAGAAAATATTGAAAAACTCACTTTTGCAGAGGTCGTTAACATTGTAGATGGTACCGTTCTAGGCGGTATGGAAGGACTTCATAAAACACTAAATAAATTTGTTATCGGTGCGATGAAACTTGAAGCAATGATGAAATATACGGGTGCTGGTAATTTGTTAATAGTTGGAAATCGAACGAATGCGCATCAATTAGCAATTGAAGCGGGAGCAGCTGTATTAATTACAGGTGGATTTGACACCAGCGATTTGGTAAAGAATCTTGCGGATGAGTTAAAGCTACCGATTATCTCAACTAGTTATGACACATTTACCGTTGCAACGATGATTAACAGGGCTATTTATGACCAGCTTATCAAGAAAGAAATTGTAGTGGTTGAAGATATTTTAACTCCTATTGAAGAAACAGCCTATTTAAAATTAGATGATACTGTTGAAACTTGGTATGAAATGAACGGAGAGAAAAGACATAGTCGCTTCCCTGTCATTGATGGTAACCTAAAAGTTCAAGGAATGGTTACAGGAAAAGATGTCCTAGGATCTGATAGGGATACATTAATTGAAAAAATAATGACAAAGAATCCAAAAACGGTAAACGAAAAAACCTCGGTCGCTTCATCTGCCCATATGATGATTTGGGAAGGGTTTGAGGTACTCCCAGTAGTTGATGAATATCATAAGCTTAAAGGGATAATAAGTAGACAAGATGTTCTAAAGGCACTTCAGGTCATACAAAGACAACCACAAGTTGGACAAACGATAGATGATAGTGTAATAAGCGGATTTATCGAAGTGGTTAATCAAAAGGGCGAAGAGGTCTATCAATGTGAAGTCACTCCTCAAATGACCAATCACATTGGAAATATATCTTACGGTGTTTTTACCACAATTGTGACTGAGGCAGGAAGTCGTGCTTTACGATCATATAAAAAGGGTGAGCTTGTCGTTGAAAATATTACGATATACTTCATTCGACCAGTACAAATCGATAGCATTATTGAAATAAGACCAAAGGTGCTAGAAGTAGGGCGGAAATTCGGAAAAGTTGATATATCTGTTTATAACGAAGGGGTTATAGTAGGTAAAGTAATGATGATGGTGCAGTTAATTGATCGATAGTTATGTAAGAGGTAAATCGAATGATTTACCTCTTTTTTACTAATTTAAGAATAACTTTTTGCCTCTTCTTTAATTCTGTGATTTCCTCGGAATTTATGCGCATTCGGGCATAAACTAGCCTTTAGTCAAAAGGAGTCCCACACCTTCCACTTCAATCGCCTTTGATTGAAATATCAACATTGAGCTTTAATAGAGCCAACTATTTAAATAACTGTATGATTTTAGTGAAAAAACCTTAACCAAAATGGATAAGGAAAAGTTTAATATGTTGGGAATTTAGTCTTTCTAACTTTTTTTCTTTATATCTTCCACTTTAGGATAATAGTATTTATAAGCTTTTACTCCTGCCCAAATACTTCCTCCACCAACCAATAGTAGAATAATTCCTATTATCAAAGTGATTGTTCCAGGAACTGCAATCATTTGGTTTAAAGCAAACGAAACAATAAATACACCAAGAGCGATACTAGACTTTGCTGAGATCCAGTTTCGGTGCATAGGTTCTTTCACTCTGAAATATTTTATTTTTAAATAGGCATAAAATGAAAGTGAAACAATGATCAGTATGATTAAGATAGGCATAATTGTCCTCCGAAAATTAATTAATTACCTTTCTATCTTAATCTTTTACTAAGTAAATTTCCAACAATTCTTATCGGACCTTCCTTACTACAATGATTTATGATTAAATATAATTAATAATTGACGTAAAGGTGATGAATTAATGAAAGAACAAATTCTCGAGGCTATTGAAAAATTTGAAACAATCATTATACATAGACATGTTAGACCAGATCCTGATGCATATGGATCACAATGTGGATTATCGGAAATTCTAAAGGAATCATATCCTAAAAAGAATATTTTCGTTGTAGGGAAAGAAGAAGAATCCTTATCATTTTTATATAAACTAGATAAAGTAACGGATGAACTTTATAAAAATGCACTTGTGATTATATGTGATACTGCGAATGAAGAACGAGTCTGTGATCAACGCTATAAGCTTGGCGCATTAATAATAAAAATTGATCATCATCCAAACGAAGATCCGTACGGAGATATAATGTGGGTGGATACTAAAGCAAGTTCTGTGAGTGAAATGATCTATGAGTTTTATTTATATGGTAAAAATAAAGGACTCTCAATGAACCGTGAAGCAGCAAGATTGATTTATGCAGGTATTGTGGGTGATACAGGTCGTTTTTTATTTCCAAGTACGAACGAGAAGACATTCGAATATGCAGGAGAATTAGTTAAATACGGGTTTGATTTTCCCGAATTATATGATGGGCTCTATACTACTAAAGTTAGTGTTGCCCATTTAAGTGGCTATGTTTTACAAAACTTTAGTCTATCTGAAATTGGGGTAGCAAAGATGGTTATTAAAAAGGAGATTCTGCAGAGGTACAATGTAACACCATCCGAAGCAGCGCAACTTGTTGGGACACTAGGTAGCATTGAGGGTATTCTGGCATGGGTCTTTTTTGTTGAAGAGGACGATCAAATTAGAGTGAGACTCCGTTCAAAAGGTCCAATAATAAATGAACTTGCAACGAAATATCGCGGAGGAGGACATCCATTAGCTGCAGGGGCCTCGATTTATTCATGGGAAGAAGCAGAACAAATCATTGCTGACTTAGATCAATTATGCAGACAAAAGTAGTAGGTGAGAGATTTTGGCTACTCACCTACTAAATTTCAAGTTTAATTTCCAGTGATTGAATTATTGTAAGTAGTACCGTTTCATTTTAGTTAGTGGTGTGATGAGGGGGCTTGTTAGAGGCTAGATACTATGTGATTCAGTCTCATTTTTTACAGGAATAAACCAGGAGCCTATTTCTGTACAATCTTCAAAAACATCCAAATTCAGTAACCGAATCTCTTTCTTTAGCATTTCCGCTACTTCTCTTGATTCTGCATAAGCTGAATACCCGTCAATTATTTGTTGAAGCTTATCCCTTACCAATTGCTTTCTGTTTAAAATCATTAGACCTCACCTCCGATAATAGATAAAGGTTTTTTAAACTTTGCCTATATATATTGTATACAAAAAAGTAGCGATGTGCCAATATTTTCATAATATTGCGATATTTAAATAATTGACATTATTTATTCTCTTGAAATCTCATGGCAACTTGAATTTCTAGACTTGTATAAATCAAAAAAATCCCCTTAACCTCAAGATGATAGTCCTTTTCATCGATAGTAAAAACTTTGTTTTCAATGGCACTGACAAGTAGTTCATGACTTTCGTAGATTCCTTTAATTTCTTTAGCAATTAAATGACTTATTTCTTCCCTAGCTTCAGCTTCAAGCTGGTATTCTCTAAATTTGTCAAATTTATAAGCTTCTGCATTGACAAGTTTTACATTGATTTCTTGTAGAGTTAGTCCTTTTTTATTTTCTTCATTTAGCCTTTTATAATCCTCTTGAAAGATTGCTATATCCTCTTTTAAGTCTTTAATTTCTAATGATTGTTTTGAAATATGCTTGATTTGGATGTCTTGAAATATACCAAACATATATACAAATAATATCCAACTGATTAGTCCCCCACAAACTGCCCCTGCAAAAAAGCGTTGCCAGCTTCCCTTTTCATAAAGAGGTGGAATTCTCATGAAGACGGTTCCTCCTGTGAAAGCCAATTAATAATTAAGGCTCCAGTTTGTGCACCACCTGTGGCTGAACAGATGACAAAAATTTGTTTCATAATATCTCTAGTATCTGCCTCGAATATCCCCTTTTCAAAGCTGTAAAATGCATCAAATGACCCACCAATAGCTGCTACTATTGCCCAAATCTTTAAATTGGTTGCAAGTCTCACCATTGTTAACAATGGTGGATTGCCAATGAAAAATGCTCCTAAGCCTCCAACTATACAACCTCCAAGGACAACTCCAAGAGCCACGAAGTAACTACTGAAGAAAAAAACGACGAAGCCTTCTTTTATTCCCATCCATTATTCACCCCTCTTTTCAATATATGGACAGACTTCGAGAAGTATGTTTTGATTTGGTGTCTAGTAGCCACTATAATAAAAAAAAAGAGCTCGAATAAAGGTGGGGGAAAAATGGGTTTTGTTCACCTCCAAGTGAAAAGTGCATACAGTTTATTAACAAGTAGCTGTAAAATTGATGATTTGGTAGAGAGAGCCTCTGAACTTGGTTATACATCTTTAGCTATTACAGATGATAACAATATGTATGGGGCTATACCGTTTTACAAGGCATGTTTAGCAAAAGGAATTAAGCCAATTATTGGTTTAACGATCTCAGTATTTGAAGATGAATCTGAAGAAAAACATTTTCCTCTCGTACTATTAGCCAAAAATAATAGGGGTTATCAAAATTTACTGAAGATTAGCAGCACGGTATTAACGTTGAATCGTAAAGCTTTGTTAAAAAAGTGGCTAACTGCTTATAAAGAAGGGTTAATTGCTATCACTCCTGGATTAAAAGGAGAAATAGAACAACATATCCTAAAAAATGAACTAGAGAAAGCAGAGAAAACTGCTTTGGATTTTAAAGCTATATTCGGTAGTAGCTTTTATTTATCTATTCAAAAACACAGTATGGCAGATGAAGAAAAAGTTAATCAATTGATCACGAAATTGTCCAAAGAATTAGAAATAACTTGCGTCGCCACTAATGATGTTCACTACATAAGAAAAACGGATTCTTTTGTTCATGATTGTTTATTAGCGATAAAAAACGGCAATCGAATGACAGATGAATATAGAGAAACTCTTGCAAGTGATGATTACTATTTGAAAACAGAAGAAGAAATGATGGAGCAATATAAAGGATACGAAGAAGCGATTCATAATACAGATAAGATAGCTCAAGAATGTCAGATCACGATTAATTTCGGAAAAAGATTCTTACCTAAATTTCCTGTCCCTAAGCAAGGAGATGCTCATAAATACTTAGAAAATCTATGTGAAGCTGGACTTAAAGTGAGAAAGTTGGACAATGTTCTTTATCAAGAGCGTCTTCAGTATGAACTCAAGGTTATTAAGGAGATGGATTTCAGCGATTATTTTTTAATTGTCTGGGATTTTATGAAGTATGCACACTCGCAAAATATATTAACTGGACCTGGAAGAGGATCAGCGGCAGGGTCACTTGTCGCCTATGTTTTACGTATTACGAATGTCGATCCAATACATTATAAATTGTTGTTTGAACGATTTTTAAATCCGGAAAGAATCTCGATGCCTGATATTGATATCGACTTTCCAGATGACCGAAGAGATGAACTCATTCAATATGTTTCGAGAAAATATGGTCCCGTACATGTCGCTCAAATCATAACGTTTGGAACGCTTTCAACAAAAGCTGTTCTTCGTGACGTAGGTAGAGTATTAGGGGTATCTCCACAGGAATCAGATGCTATAGCACGTAAAGTACCAACTCGATTAGGTATCACATTGGCTGAGGCCTACAAAGAATCAACCGCGTTTCGCACACATATCGATCAAACTGGACTTATTAAAAAGGTGTATGAAGTGGCTCTGAAACTTGAAGGAATTCCTAGACATACATCCACTCATGCAGCTGGAGTTGTTATAAGTGATAGTCCATTAACCGATATGGTACCACTACAGGATGGACATCAAGGAGTCTATTTAACTCAATATTCAATGGATATTTTAGAGGAGATAGGCTTGTTGAAAATGGATTTTTTAGGACTGCGAAACCTTTCTATTCTCAAGAGGATTACCGATATGATTAAATGGGAAAATAAAGTGAATCTGGAGCTGGAGGATATTCCGCTTGATGATCCGAAAACTTTTGAACTTCTTGGACGTGGTGATACAACAGGTATATTCCAACTTGAATCAGCTGGTATGAGAAACGTTTTACAACGTCTTAAGCCGACTCATTTTGAAGATATTGTGGCCGTAAATGCTTTATATAGACCAGGTCCGATGGATAATATCCCACTGTATATAGAGAATAAAAATAATCAGGACTCCATTTATTATACTCATACTGATTTAGAAGGGATATTAAAAAATACATACGGTGTAATTGTGTATCAAGAACAAATTATGCAAATAGCTTCGTTAATGGCCGGATTTTCTCTTGGAGAAGCGGATTTATTAAGACGAGCCGTTAGTAAAAAGAAGCTAGATGTATTAAATTCAGAGCGAAAACATTTCATTGAAGGATGTTTAAGAAAAGGATATTCAGAGCAGGTTGCAAACGAAAATTATGATTTAATTGTAAAATTCGCCAATTATGGTTTCAATCGAAGTCATGCTGTGGCATACAGTTTAATTGCGTACCAACTAGCCTATTTAAAAGCCAATTTCCCTCTATATTTTATGGCTGCATTATTAACGAGTGTTATTGGTAATGAGGAAAAAATTTCTCAATACATTCGAGAATCTAAAGCAATGAAAATCAAAATATTGTCGCCTTCGATTAACAAGAGTCAATTTCCATTTCAAGTTCATGATGGTGCAATTCGTTTTAGCCTAGCTGCGATTAAAAGTGTAGGAGTTCAAACGTTAAATAAAATTTTAGCTGAAAGAAAGAAACGTCCATTTCACGATTTATTTGATTATTGTGCGAGAACATTACCGAATCGAAAGACGACAGAATCTCTTATTTTTGCAGGGAGTTTTGATGAATTTGGTGAAGAGAGATCTACTCTACTTGCTAGTTTGGATGTTGCCCTAGAGTATGCAGAGCTCGTTAAGCCTGAGCTGGGTGGCCAATTAGATTTCTCGTTTGAGGAAGAATTACTGCTAAAGCCCGAATATGTTCGAATAGAACCATTTAAGGGTGAGGATAAGCTGCGATTTGAGAAAGAAGCAATTGGTTTTTATTTATCTAGCCATCCTGTTACGGCCTATGAAAGATATTGGAAGAAATATCTGCCGGTTCTTGTTCAAGATGCCAAAACGAATTATTTGAATAATAAGGTGACAATAGTTGGCCTTGTGATAAATGAAAGGACGATACGTACAAAAAAAGGAGAACAAATGTCCTTTTTAGTAGTAAGTGATGAGAGCGGAGAATTGGATGCAACAATGTTTCCTACAACTTATAGAGAATTCAAATCCCAATTCCAAGTGGGTAAGGTCCTGCTATTGGAAGGGAAAATGGATGTAAGAAATGGAAGTCCACAGTTAGTTGTCCAAAAAGTTAAGTCAATCGAAACTCTAAAGGAGAATGACGAAGTTCAAAAATTATTTTTAAGAATTGAATCGGTAAACGATAAAAAGGAAATATTATCGAAGTTAAAGATACAATTAAGCCAATACCCTGGAAACACAGAAGTAGTCTTGTATTATGTAGAAAACCAAAAAACGATAAAGCTTCCAAAAGAATTTCATATTGAGCTAGATCCTGAATGTTTACAAGGGATTAGGGATATTATTGGGGACAAAAATGTAGTGATAAAATGATAATTTTACTTTACATATAGTGGATTTTTGATATATTGGTAAATAGTCGGTGTGGTCAGACCACTTTTTGTCCAGACCACTAAATCGTTAGGAGAGTGAACTAAATCATGTCTACTTTAAAAGAAGAGGCATTACATATTCATCGTATTAACAAAGGAAAACTTGAAACGAATTCAAAAATACCTGTTCGGAATGCATATGACTTAAGTCTTGCCTATTCCCCTGGTGTTGCAGAACCTTGCAAAGCGATCTACGATGATAAGAGTAAGGTATATGAATATACAATGAAGGGTAATATGGTTGCGGTTGTTTCAGATGGAACAGCTGTATTAGGACTAGGTAATATTGGTCCAGAAGCAGCTTTACCTGTTATGGAAGGTAAGGCGGTCTTGTTTAAAAGCTTTGCAGGTGTTGATGCCTTCCCAATCTGTTTAGACACAACAGATGTGGAGAAAATCATTGAGACGGTCAAGCTTTTAGAGCCTACATTTGGTGGGGTGAATCTTGAAGATATAGCTGCTCCTAATTGCTTTGTTATAGAAGAGAGATTAAAGAAAGAAACCAATATCCCTATTTTTCATGATGACCAACATGGTACTGCCATTGTAACGGTAGCTGGATTAGTCAATGCCTTAAAGCTTGTTGGTAAGAGTATGTCTGAAATTAAAGTAGTGGCAAATGGAGCAGGAGCTGCAGGCATTGCCATCATGAAGTTACTTTACCGTTATGGTGTAAGAGATATTATTATGTGTGATTCTAAGGGTGCCATTTATGAAGGCAGATCTTTCGGAATGAATAGTGTAAAGGAAGATATTGCGACATATACGAACCGTGAACGAATTGAAGGATCTTTAGTAGATGTGTTAAAAGGTGCAGACGTATTTATTGGTGTTTCGGTCGAAGGTGCTTTGACCAAGGAAATGATATTTGAAATGAACCAGGATCCTATTATCTTTGCCATGGCCAATCCGAATCCTGAGATTATGCCAAATGAAGCGAAAGAAGCTGGTGCGAAAGTAATCGGAACTGGTAGGTCAGATTTTCCGAACCAAGTTAATAATGTGTTAGCTTTTCCGGGCATTTTTAGAGGAGCATTAGATGTACGTGCAACCCATATAAATGAACAAATGAAGATGGCAGCTGTTGAGGCAATAGCAAACTTAATAACGGATGCTGAATTAACAGAAGACTATGTCATCCCAGCCCCATTTGATTCACGAGTAGCCCCAGCTGTAGCTGCTGCTGTTGCAAAGGCTGCAATGGAAACAGGTGTCGCTAGAATTCAAATGGATCCAGAAGAAATTGCTGAAAAAACACGTCAACTGGCCATCATTGGGAAAGAAGAGTGAGCTTTACAGAGTCTACCCAAAAGTCAAAAG
>JBFILZ010000046.1:0-19243 GCA_041611945.1 Bacillus sp. (in: firmicutes) | reverse complement strand
CGGGAAATAGAGGAAAGGCTGAGACCCCGCAGCGCAGCGAGGAGGCTCAGATTCCTCCCCGCGGAAAGCGAGTGTCTGAAGCGAAATGGAACGAAACAGTTTTTACAACCTAACTATTTTTAAAGATAAAATAGTGTTCGTCTTTGAGGATGAGTCATTTAGTTATGTCCCAGACTCATTTTAAATTGCTTATTAAATTCTTTAGGCATTCTTTAGAAAAGATTCAAATACAATTAACAGCATGAGTTCAAAAACATCTTGAACTCATGCTGTTTCACCTCTCACTATTTAGAATTCCAATAGGCAGATATAAATTAATACAAAAATTTGAGTATCCTCTCATCTGCCAAATTTGTATCTATAGGACAAACTTTAGAATCTCGCCCATATTGCCACACCCATACATTGCCTTGACAGTCCGGAGTTTTAGGTTTGAATTTTGGGGCAGTGCGCTCTTTTGTCACGCCTACCTCTGGCTCAGCACTCCATAAAATAGTTTGAATAGCTACTTCTTTATTTTGTTGTATAGCCTTGCAATAAGCTTTACTAAAATCCCCTTTAACAGGATCATTGTAAATACCTGAGCGGTATCCAGATGGTATTAGACTCTCTACCCAACCTTTTATCCACTCACTATCCACGTTGTAGAAATTTTCGACATTGGCAAAGAGAACAATATCTTTTGGAATTCCTAATCTTGTAGCATGATAGACAGCGTTTCTAGCTGCAATTTTTCCTTTATCATATCCAACTGATTTAGAAAACACATTATAGATTGGTAATACTTTCGTTCCTTTTGAGCGAATTAGCGAGATTTCCTCTTTTGTAAGCCCATCTGACACATTAGGTACATCCGCTAAGTATCTCCCCCAATATTTTGGATTCCCATAATTTGAAACGACACACGCAAATAATGCCTCAGTAACTCTTGCCGCAGAATCGACTCCCCAAACCTTTCGGGCCATTTTCTCCACACCCTTCTTCACAGACTAGTTTATGTATATGAAGAGTTTAGGTTGGCTAATGATTCAATTCGAGTATGAAATGAACCCTGTAACTATCTTTTTAAGCTTTGGTTGACTTAGTAGGTACTCGAAGGTGAAAAAACAACCCAATTACTACTAAGAGAATCAAAGATGACAAGGCAATACGACTTGCAATATCTCCTCGTTCTGCTAATAAAAGTGTAATTGTTCCATAAATTAATGGACCTACGATTGATGATACCTTGCCTGAAAAGGCAAACAATCCAAAAAATTGACCTAATTTTTCTTTCGGTGTCAACTCGACGATTAGCGTTCTTGACGTAACCCACATTGCACCCATGGCTACACCATATAGACTACCTGAAATCCAGAATAATCCTTGCGATGTTGCTACTGTGGCAATTACTAAGGCGATAATTAATATGAATGCAACAACAGTGATTGCCTTTTTCGCTCCAATATTTCTGGTGATATAGCCAAAAGCAAAAGATCCAACAATACTTGAAATCGTAGAAACTAAATAAAGGATAATAAACTTACCAGTTGAAAAACCTACTATTGCTTTAGCGTATATAGCCATAACTGCAATTGCAGTGGCAATTGCATCATTGAAAAAGAAATAAGCGATCATAAATAGAAAAATAGATTTATATTTTCGCATCTCCTTAAAAGTTGAAATTATTTCTTTATAGCCATTTAAAAAACCAACTTTTGTAACCACTTCTTTTTTCGGTTGGTCCTTAAAGAAAAAAAATAAGGGTAAAGAGAACAGTAAATACAAAATACCTGTAGGAATAAACGCCTTATGAAACCCACTATCACCTACAAAAGGATAAACAGCTAGACCAACAAGTGTTCCTAAATAGCCAACTGCCACCCCGAAACCTGAAATCAGTGGTATTTCACGGTCCTTCCCTAAATCTGTTATCATTGTGTCATAAAAAATCAGGCTAGAATTAAAAAAGAATTTTGCAACAATAAATGATAGGAGAACAAGTGCTAGACCTAAAGGAAGACCAAACAAAGTTAGCTCTGATTGTAAGGTTGCGAACATACCCATTAATATCGTTGCAAAAATTGAAATTAAAGCAAAGGGAACTAGAAAACGCTTCTTTTGGTTCGTTCTATCTATCATTACACCAAATAAGGGGGAAAAAATAACGAGGAAAAAACTGGCTATTGCATTAGCATACGAGATGAAAGTGCTCGCTATTTGATCTAGCACCTCACTTTTCCCTATAACCTCCTGTAAATAAAAAGGGAAAAAAATAGTTGTAATATTAGAAGAAAAAATAGTATTAGCAAAATCATAGAAAGCCCAAGATAAAATGGGTAAAGATAAATATAAAGCTATAGTCTCCCGTTGTGAGGTAACAGCCTTTTCTTGTTTATTCATTCGTCTCTCTCCCTTCCTAATTAAGATTAGAATAAACTTCAAGCGACTCTATTAAATTACTATTGTATCTAGAGATTATGATATTGATGTATTGAATATTCTCTTAGTTTAGAACTTCATTAATATCTCAACAAAACATCAGCACATCTTCACAATCTGATACTGAGACTTCTTATTTATGAGGCTACCCTGAAAATAAGGGGATCTTCGTTCCAGAACACTCGCTTTCCGTGGGGCGGGCGGTGAGCCAACTCGGCACATGCTCCCGCTTGAGTCTCACACCTTCCACTTCAATCAACTTCGCTTGAAATTTATCAGAGCTATTTATTTAATACGACTTCTTTCCCCTCCAAACCTGCTAATTACAAAAAAATTACAAAAAAACCTCTTTATCACATTAACGCACTGGGGGTCAGTCCCCTGAATTTTAAAAAAACAAATAAACCTCTGTATTTAGAGGTTTTCAAATTTTATTAACTTTCCAGCTAACGACTGATAATTTGATGAAACAAGGACTTGGTAGGAATCGAACCTACTACATGCTAAGCAATTATCCATGTAACTACTTGCCGCTCTACCATTGAGCTACAAGTCCATACCTTTATGATTTCCCATACGAAGTAATTTATTCAAAAACAACCCTGCGACCTATCTAGTATGACAATTAATGATCATCCTTTTCATAATATCCAGCTAGCTCATCGTATAATGCCTCAATCTTACTTTTAATTGCCTCGAAATCCATTTGTAAACTTTGTAATTTGCTTAACTCTTGTTCTTCCATCATAATCTTTTCAAGGTTTTTTTCGGTTGCTTCCAATTCTTCAAGTCTTTTCTCAAGAGTAGCAACCGCCTTCTCAAAGTCCATTTCTTTTGATGGACTAGTGAATGGTGCTCCTTTTATTTTAGCCTTAGGTTTACTTATATCTATTTTCAATTGACTTCGTTTCTGTTTAGACTCTTCATAATTTCCCAAGTATAAAGTAAGTTTTCCTTCGTCTAGCCATAATGTTTTTGAAAACAATTGGCTAAGAAAATAGCGGTCATGTGATACACATAAAATTGATCCTTCAAAATCCTGAAGTGTTTCTTCTAACACTTCTCTCGAATCAATATCCAAATGGTTTGTGGGTTCATCTAAGATTAATACATTAACATCCTGGTACATTAACTGTGCAAGACGTAATCTCATTCTCTCTCCACCACTAAGACTGGAAATCTTCTTATAAACGGCTGGGCCGTAAAATAAGAACCGGGCTAATACATTCCTTGCATCCCCTTCTGTCATCGAAACCCGTTCACGGAACGCTTCAATAACTATTTGATTATCCAGATTTTCAAAAATATACTGAGACAAATAACCTATTTTAACATTGCTACCAACTCTAACGGTTCCCAAAGTAGGTTTCAACTCACCGAGAACCATTTTTAAAAGTGTAGATTTTCCCGTTCCATTCTTCCCAACAATAGCCACACGTTCTTTGTGATGTAAAGTAAATGAAAAGTTCGTTATTAATAACTTACTACCAAAACTTTGAGAAATTCCTTCGTAAACAAACACGTCTTTCCCACTTCGATCTGAAGTGTCTAATTCCAGACCCATTTTCTTTTTTTCTAGTATAGGCCGCTTAAGCTTCTCCATTCGTTCTAGTGCCTTCTCCATACTCTTGGCTTTACGGTAAAATTTTTCATTTGGAGGATTTCCTTCATTTGCCCACTGCCTCAACCTTCTAATAGCATCTTTCATTTTTTTAATTTTCTTTTGCTGCTCTTGATAAGCAGAAAATTGTTCTATTAATCTTTTTTCCTTTTCCTTTATAAACCTCGAATAATTACCATGATAACAGACCACTACACCTTCATCTAAGTCATATATATCTGTAACTACTTGATCAAGAAAATAGCGGTCATGAGAAACAATAAGAGTCGTTAAATTTTCCGTTCGAATATATTCTTCGAGCCATTCTATTGCATCTATATCTAAGTGATTCGTTGGTTCGTCAAGCAATAGCAAGTTAGGCTTTTGTAAAAGTATAAGTCCTAAACAAATTTTCGTTTTCTCTCCACCACTCATAAGATGAAATGGTTGTTCTAGCAAGGATTTAATCCCTAGTCCATTCGCTACACTCATTAATGTTGAATCCATTTCATATCCGCCAAGTCTAGTAAACTCTTCTTGAATATGTCCGTATTCTTCCAATTCATTAGTGAGTACTTTTTGTTCTTTTGAAGAGACCATCATTCTACTTTCTAATTCCTTCATTCGTACTTCCTTTTTCACAAGATTTTCAAAAGCCTGTAGTAATACTAAATGGCCTGTTACTTCCTTATCAAAGTTAGGTATTTGGGACAAGTATCCTATTGATAATCCCTTCTTCGTATGGATAGCTCCACCGTCTATATCCTCTTCACCTGAGATTAATTTTAATATAGTCGTTTTTCCAGTACCATTTGGTCCAACCAATCCAATTCGCTGACCTTCTTGGACATCAAAAGACAATGTTTCGAATATCTTCGTTCCACCATATCCTTTATCAATTGAAGATACTGCACAAATAATCATTACTATCACTCCATCAATTAGTTGAAATTTTATTAGTGAGACTCATTAAACACAATGTTAAATAAAGTTGAATGTAGCGGAAGGATTGAGATAAGTTATTTCACAATAGTGAAAATGAACAACCTCGCTTTTCAGAACCAAAAATAAAAAAACCGTAGGTCCTAATCCACGGTTAAAAAGTAATGTTAAATTTACTTGGTCTGTTTCAAAAAAAACAAAAAGGTGCCATAAGGCACCTCTTCCCAATAATTACACTTTCCGCACGTGTTAAGAGATGTTGGTTGTTACTATGCGATTGTTAAAAAAAGACAGAGCTCTCCCTTTGACAAAATAAGCAAATGTGATTGCACGACAACCTTGATTTATTTTATACAATTGTGTACAAACTACAACCTTGTTAAACATCTCTCAACACCACCTCGTTCCTAATTAAATATATTATACGATTGATCAGAACTATAATTCAAGCATATTACCATAAAATGGACTAAATTCGGCTACATTGACCTAGAAATTTCATTGCAGAAATCCTAATTCAAATAAAAACAAATACACATATAAAAACGCAAGGGAATTCACCTTGCGTTTTCTTCCTCCGATTAATTTAGTTTAAGCGAATACCACTTTCTTTCTCAATTGCATTCTAAAACACTAATTCTTCTACTTATCTATTCCATCTATGAATCAATTCTTGGTTGATTCCTCTTGCAAAAACATCGATTCTGCCTCTGCTCTTTGATACTGCCGCCGGTTCTGAAGTAAGTTGACCTCCAAGCTCTTCCCAGTCACTCCAACTGCTTCCATTCCAGTATTTATGAATAAGGTTATCCTTATCACCTTTTGCAAATATATCGATTCTATTTTTGCCCCATGATGCTGCAGCAGGACTTGATGTTAATGAACCACCTAAATTCTCCCAGTCACTCCAACTAGTACCGTTCCAGTACTTATGGATTAACATTCTATTCTGCCCTCTTGCAAATACGTCAATTCGGTTTGGTCCCCATGATACCGCTGTAGGTGCTGAGGTTAATATTCCTCCAAGGTCTTCCCACCCACTCCATCTAGTCCCATTCCAATATTTATGATAAAGACGCCTATTTGCTCCCCTTGCAAACACATCTAATCTATTTTCCGCCCAAGAAGAAACAGCTGGAGATGAGGTTAATTGTCCCCCTAAGGTTTCCCACCCACTCCAATTAGATCCATTCCAGTATTTGTGGAATAGAGACTGGTCATCTCCTCTAGAAAATACATCAATTCGGTTTGGTCCCCAAGATACAGCAGAAGGTGAAGATGTTAATGACCCATCTAAGTTTTCCCAATCGCTCCAATTTGAACCGTCCCAGTATTTGTGATAAAGGTTTTGACCTCTACCTCTTGCAAAAACATCTAGCCTATTTTTGTCCCACGATGAAACGGTTGGACCAGAGGTTAATATCCCACCTAAAGATTCCCAATTACTCCAATCCTGTTCAGGTTCAAAATCAAGATTCTCTAAAGTTAATCGAATAACACCTTTTAAAACTCTTTCTACTATATTTCCAGGAATTCCATAAGCTCTCATAAAATAAGAGACCCAGATGTATTGAGTGTTAAATTGATGAAATAACATATTTGTTTGTTGATTGATAGAACCTTTGACAGTTTTTGCATTTGTTCGTACGAAATCTACCACTAGCTGAAATATATATTTAGATATCACACGTTTCATATTATATTCCTGCAATTGATCTGCGAATTTTTTAAGCTCTTCCTTAGTTGTATTCCAGACTCTTTTTAGTTCTTCATTAGGCATCCTCAAGGATGATTCATGATAATAATGCAAAAATTCTTGTTGACCTGGAAAGAAGGCTGCTATTGGTTCTTGACCTCTATTAGTATGAGGTGAATAATTCATCTAATTAATTACCTCCTAATCGGATTATAACCGTTAAATTTTATCTTCACTTCCACTTTATGTACAATTCCTTTTATTTATTGCAGTTATTTCTGAGTGTTTATATTTTCCACTTCAAAAAATGGATATTCTAGAATACTTTGTTATGTTTTGCCTATTTCAACACTAATCAAGAAGTAAGTCTCACACCACCGTTTGAATCAATATTGGGTAAAGTATTGGTTAAAAACATTCTCTCCGAAAACAGCCAATAAAAAAGTCCACTGCTTTTACAGTGAACTTTAATAACTAACAGTCAATTAAACTTTGAAACCTAACTTACTTTTCACTTCTTTTAATAATGGAATACTAATTGCTCTTGCTTTCTCGGCTCCACTTAGCAAAATTTCATCAAGTCTTTCAGGAGAAGCCATTAGTTCATTGTATCTTTCTCGTGGTTGTTCTAAAAACCTATTCATCACATAAAATAATTCTTGCTTGGCATCTCCCCAGCTAATCCCCTTCAAAAATCTTTCTCTCATTTGTTCTACATCACCTTTTGATGCAAATTCCTGATAAAGCATAAATAGAGTTGATGTGTTCGGATCCTTAGGCATCTCTGGCGCTAACGAATCTGTCTTGATTTTATTGATTAATTGTTTCAGCTTATTAGGTTCTTCAAATAACGGGATAGTATTTTTGTAGCTTTTACTCATCTTTCTTCCATCTAATCCTGGTAATACAGAAGTATCTTCTTGAATTCTATAATTAGGCAAAAGGAATGTCTCACCATATATATGATTAAAACTCTCAGCTATATCTCTTGCAATTTCTACATGTTGAACTTGATCTTTTCCTACCGGGACAATATCCGTTCGAAAAAGTAAGATATCTGCTGCCATTAGAATTGGATAAGAATATACACCAATATTAACACCAAAATCTTGCTCTCGTCCTAGCTGATTATTATGGTCAACCATTGATTTATAGGCATGAGCCCTATTCATTAATCCCTTTGAACTGAAACAGGATAAAATCCAATTCAACTCAAATATCTCAGGAACGTCTGATTGTCTGTAAAAAATTGATTTTCCAGGATCAAGTCCTAATGACAACCAAGCTGCTGCTACTCCATAAGATAAATGTCTAAATTCATCTGCCTGATGCACCTGAGTTAATGCATGATAATCTGCTATAAAATACATGGTCTTATTTTCTTGTGTTTCCGCTAATTTCAATGCTGGTTTTATTGCTCCAATATAATTCCCAAGATGTATTTGTCCAGTCGGTTTTATGCCAGTTAAGATATTCTGTTTCATTCTAATCCTCCTCTACAAAATAATAAAAACACAAAAAGGGCTACTCATCCCCTAAAAAGGACGAGTAACCCGTGGTGCCACCTTCATTCGTTTACTCATGTAAACGCACTTAATCCATACTGAATCATTACTTACAATTCAATACTTTGTCTTTTTTAACGGTAAGACAATCCGCTATTCCTACTTTATTTTCAGACTAGAAGCTCAAAAGCCCATTCAACTAAAATTACGCACTGATTTTCACCATCCATCAGCTCTCTGAAGCGTTCTATATAGTCTACTCTTCTTCATCATTGCTTACAATTATTAGATATTATTCTTATTATAGAATATGAGCTTAAACAGTGCAAGATTCTTCCCTCACTCTATTTTAGTATAGATCCCGCAGCATGCTCATATGTATGAATTAGGACTACCTTACAATTACAACTATATGAAACCTGAAGGGGCTTCCTACAATACTACTTAGTTCAATGTATAAACATTATTCTTTCTTATTGATACTATTGAAGCACAAGATTATTTTCTGATTTTTCTAAAAATAACTTTACTTTACGACAAATTCGACAGATAATAGTAAAAAGGCAGAGGAGGAATTGATATGAAACACTATGATGAAAAACCTAAGAAGGAACTTGCATTGTTAACGTCTCCAACTGATGATTTAACCGAGTATTCCCTTGCCGCACAGCTGTTTCTTGACGAATCCCTTTCGATGTATAACCTGCAAAGACTAATGAATAAGATTGATGAAGCATTAATACAAGGTGACCGGGCAACCTTTATGGAACTTTCAAAACAATATAGAGATTATCTAAACTAACACTTGACTTAAAAGGTGAATATTCGACTTTACAGAAATAATAAAATCCCGTCAGTGGAAGACGGGATTTTATTATGATAAAAAGTTTTTTTCAAGGAATATGAAATTCAGAAACTCATTGTTTTTCTTATTGTTACGAATTCTTTCCCATTGAAGGGTTTATTTTGAGGAAATTACAGTATTCTATCTCTAGTTAAATGGCTCTAATTACTGCACGCACAGGACTTGCATCTGAGTCTTTAATAGGTAGCGGTAGGGCTATAAGATCGTATACTCCTTCTAATACATCATCTAATACTAGTCCTTCTAGAATATGAATATCATGAAATGTGAGCTCATGGTGTGCTGTTAATTCCTTACTATCAAGTGGATCAACTGACGGGACATCTACTCCTAAAAGCTTCACATTTTTTTCAGATAAATAATGAGCAACTTCTGGGTGTATACAGGTTATTTGGGTAGGAAATACAGTTCGGTTCGTCCATGAATTGGTTTTTAATAAGATAATTTTACAATCTTTAAAGCTAACATTCTCAAAATCTCTTACAGTTATACTTGCTTTATTGGTGACATCTATTACGATGGCTTTCCCCATATACCTCTCTAAATCAAGTTCCAGAACCCTTTTTCCAGTATCATCAAAATGAAAAGGAGCATCAATATGAGTGCCAGTATGTGTACTCATTTCAATTTTCCCTACATTTACGGAGCCCGTTTCCTCCTTTGACCAATTAAGTGAGAAAGTAAAAGGAGTATCTCCTGGCCAAACAGCAGTTTGCGAAAATAATGGTTGCGAAATGTCAATCCAACTCATCGTTACATCTCCTCCTAATTACTATGCAATAACATCACGTTTATTTTTAAACTGTCTATATTCTTCTTTATCCATAATTTCTTTTAAGATTTGTACAGTCTTCCATAAATCTTCGAAAGTGTTATAAAAAGCAATAGGAGCAAGTCGAATTAAGTTGGGTTCCCGGTAATCTGGGATAATATTATGTGATTTTAATGCTTTGCAAATACTCGCTGCTTCCTCATGGTTTAAACACACATGTCCTCCTCTTTTGCTGTCTTCTCTTGGGTTGATTATTGTAAATTTATAAGATGCAAGTTCATGATCAATTAAGTCCATAAAATAACTAGTTAATGCTTTTGATTTGTTATGAATATTTGTTATTCCTGCTTCATGAAATAATTCAAGCGAGCCGACAATAGGCGCTAAACTTAGTATGTGGGGCGTTCCTATTTGGAAAGCGCCGGCGTGGTGTTCATGGGACAGCTCGTGATCCATATCAAACTGTTTTTCTTTTATTGAGCTAAACCATCCAGATAAACCTGGTTCCTTCCCAAAGTGCCTCTCATTTACGTAAAGTCCACCAACAGAACCTGGCCCACTATTCACATATTTATAATTACACCAAAAGGCAAAATCAGGCTTTAGCTCATTGAAATTATGTGGAATAACGCCGATAGAATGAGCTAAATCAAAACCAATTAATATACCTCTTTGATGAGCAGCATTTATTAGTTTTTTCATGTCTAATAATTGCCCGCTTCGATATAAAACAGAAGATAGTATGATTAATTGTATGTCATTATCCATAGCATCAATAATATCCTCCTCATCCAGTGTGTACCCGTCTCTACTTTTCACCTGAATGAGATGCTTTTTGGGTGAGAGACCCTTTAATTTCAATTGGCTCTTTATCGCATAAATATCAGATGGAAATGTTAGCTCGTCTGCAAGGATTTTATTCTTAGACTTGGTTGGATTAAAGAATGTACCTACTAACTGATGAAGGTTGACGGTAGTAGATCCAGTAACCATAACTTCCTTTTCCTTCGCACCAATTAAAGGCGCCATGTTTGCACTTAATTCTTCTGATAGGAAGAACCATGGTTTGGGACCATTCATCCACCCCTCAATCGAATAATCCTTCCACGTGTTTAATAGAGTTAGAACATTTTTCTCTGCACGTTTTGAAAGTAACCCAAGAGAATTTCCATCAAGATAGATAGTATCCTCTTTTGTGTAGAACTCATTCTTGAAATGGGATAAGGGATCTTTTTGATCAAGGTCTCTGGCATAGTCAATTGTATATTTCATAATAACCTCCAAAAGTTCTAATAATTCAGTCATACCATTTTTTATGTACAATTGAAAGACCGATTTTTAATTTTCCAAATATTATCACCAGTGGAATCCTCTTGTTACAAGTAGCTATAAGCCAATTATTTTTTTGAGTTTTTCAAGATCAAATCCAAAGATCACCTCTTCAAATTCATCACCCTTAATTAATGTAACTGGTGTTGCAGCAGCCCCTATCTCTATCAACTCATCTAAATGCTTAGGATTCTTCCTAATATCTCTTTCCTCGAATATAACATTGTTATCATTAAACCAAAGCTTTTGTTCATGACATGGTGGACACGTTTCTTGTGTATACATAATAATGTGGTTAGGCATATTGTTTCACTCCTTTGTCTTTTTTAGCTATTTGGTGTGACATTTCCAAGTTAAGGCCATTATCACTTAACTGCGGGCCATTTATTTCAAACTTATATTTGAAGGTATAGATCCTCCTGCTTTTCTTACACAACACCTAATAGTGGAGTGTATGGATATTTTTTTCTCCACCACCTAACACTTCCATTTGCGAATAAATTGTTTCACATCGAAATGTCACTTTTACACATGGCTCGAAGTAGACTCCTTGAAAATGTTAGAAAAGAACAAGCATGTAACTTTATCTACTATATTTCGTTTACTTATATAAGTGCAACTAATTGCAATTGGAGGTTTTTTAGTGAAGTCGCTTATAATCTTTATCTTTATTATTCTTAATTTATTTATCACTTTCTATGGAATTGGACCTGTTATTTTTGCTGACGGTTCAATCCAAGAACGTTCTATCACACTAGCTATCGTACTTTTGTTGTATGTAGTCCTATTTGCTATTTTTAGGTTTGTATTTAAAAAAATCAAATAATTCTTTACATTCATTTGAATCCTTTGGGAAAATAGAAGTAGAATAATCTGTCTTCAAAAGAAGGGATTCTATATGGGAGTATCAAAACAAAAATTAAAATTTGACTATGTTCTTGCTTTTGTACTTTTTTTATTATTTTGTTCTAGCTGTATTGCAATATATAGTGCTCAAACAACTTCAACTCAATATGGAGATAACTTCCTAATTAAACAAGTCGTCTGGTATGTTGTAGGAATTTGTATCATTGTCGGAGTTATGTTCTTTGAACCTGAGCAAATTAGAAAACTCTCGTGGTACTTATACGGTTTTAGCATCCTGATCTTAATTGGCTTAGCGATTTCTCCTTCCTCGCTTGCCCCAAAAATCAATGGTGCAAAAAGTTGGTTTATCTTACCAGGAATTGGTTCTTTTCAGCCTTCTGAAATAACAAAGGTATGTTTAATTATTATCCTAAGTCACGTAATATCGAAGCATAATGAGGATAGAGTTTACACTACAATTCAATCTGATCTCCTTTTATTAAGTAAAATAATATTAGTTGCAGCTATACCTATGGGAATTGTCATTTTGCAGCCAGACTTGGGAACAACACTTGTCTTAATGGCGATCACAGTCGGTCTAATCTTTATGTCAGGAATATCATGGAGGTTACTGTTCCCCATTTTTTCGACCATATCATTAATTATCTTCATCGTATTTTATTTTGTGCTAAACGCACCACATTTACTTGAAAAATACTTACATGTGCAACCTTACCAGTTTGGGAGAATTTATTCTTGGCTTGATCCCTTATCCTATAGTGGCAGTACAGGGTATCACTTATTAAACTCCTTAAAAGCAATTGGTTCAGGAATGCTTTCAGGTAAAGGTATTGGTGTAAATGAAGTCTATATACCTGAAAATCATACTGACTTCATATTTGCTGTCATTGCTGAGCAGTATGGATTTATCGGATCAACTATTGTGATATGTTTGCTATTCCTATTACTCTATCACATTACGAAAGTAGGACTATTATCAAACTCCAACTTCAGCTCTTACCTTTGTGTTGGTGTGATATGTATGATTGGTTTTCATGTGGTACAAAACATCGGTATGACTATCGGTCTTTTACCAATAACTGGAATACCCCTGCCTTTTATTAGCTACGGCGGGAGTTCTCTCATCGGAAATATGTTTGCAATTGGACTAGTCTTTAGCATTCGGTTTTACTACAAAACGTATATGTTTTCTGATGATTAAAAGGATTTAACTTCGAATAGTAAGAGAAGTACCTTTTAATATGGGCCTGGTTAAAGCTCCATGTTGATTTTTTAAACAAAGTTGATTGAAGTGGAAGGTATGAGACACCGAAGGCGCAAGTACCGAGTTGGCTCACCTCCCGCCCCACGGAAAGCGATTGTTCTGGAACGAAGACCCCATTATTTTCAGGGTAGCCTTTATATAAAGAAGCGAAGTGATAAAAAAAACAATTCACTTTGTGTTGACTTATATTTTTGTTTTTTGGTAATATTATGTTCAAAGTTATATAGTTACGATGACAGACAAATAGTAGCTAATTTGTTCATGTAAAGCGAATCAGGGACAGTGAGAGCCTGGGGATGATTGTTAGTGAAACGGCAGTCTAGAGTAAACGATGTTTAAAAGAGGGTTTGTATTTTCGCAAACCAACTAGGGTGGAACCGCGGGAGATACGCTCTCGTCCCTAGGCTATATTTAGCCTAGAGACGAGAGCTTTTTATATTTCGGACTAGGTAAAAGGAGAGAAATCAAAATGAGTAAAACGATGGAACAAGTTGTATCCCATGCAAAACACAGGGGTTTTGTATTTCCAGGATCTGAAATCTATGGTGGTTTAGCAAACACTTGGGATTACGGTCCTCTTGGTGTAGAACTAAAGAACAATATTAAAAAAGCTTGGTGGAGAAAATTCGTTCAGGAATCTCCATACAACGTTGGACTTGATGCTGCTATTCTAATGAATCCTAGAACATGGGAAGCATCCGGCCATATTGGAAACTTTAACGATCCAATGATTGATTGCAAAAGCTGTAAAGCCAGACACCGTGCCGATAAATTAATTGAAAATGCTATGGATGCAAAAGGAACAGAAATGATTGTTGACGGGCTACCTTTTGAGAAAATGGAAGAGTTGATTAAAGATCATAACATTACATGTCCTGACTGCGGCAAAGAAGAATTTACAGGAATTCGTCAATTTAATTTAATGTTTAAAACATTCCAAGGTGTAACAGAGTCTAGTACGAACGAAATTTTCCTGAGACCTGAAACAGCCCAAGGAATATTCGTTAATTTTAAAAATGTTCAACGTTCAATGAGAAAAAAGCTTCCGTTTGGTATTGCTCAAATTGGTAAAAGCTTCCGAAATGAAATCACACCTGGTAACTTTACATTCCGTACAAGAGAATTTGAACAAATGGAATTAGAATTCTTTTGTAAACCAGGCGAGGAATTAGAATGGTTCTCTTATTGGAAAACAACATGTGAAAAATGGCTGCTATCCTTAGGAATGACCAATGAGAACTTCCGTTTACGTGACCATGACTCAGATGAGCTATCACATTATAGTAATGCAACGACTGATTTTGAATATAAATTCCCATTTGGATGGGGTGAGCTCTGGGGTATTGCCTCACGTACAGACTTTGATTTGAAGCAGCATGCTGAATTTTCTGGTGAAGATTTCAATTATATCGATCAAGAGACAAATGAACGTTATGTTCCTTATTGTATCGAACCTTCTCTTGGTGCTGATCGTGTCACTTTAGCCTTCATGATTGATGCATATGAAGAGGAAGCATTAGAAGATGGCACATCTAGAACTGTGATGAGACTACACCCTGCCTTAGCACCATATAAAGCTGCTATCCTCCCACTTTCTAAGAAGATTTCTGATGGTGCGAGAAAGGTGTTTGAAGACTTAGCAAAACACTATATGGTCGACTATGATGAGGCTGGGTCTATCGGAAAGCGTTACCGCCGACAGGATGAGGTAGGTACTCCTTTCTGTATCACATACGACTTTGATTCTGAGCAAGACGGAACGGTAACTGTAAGAGACCGTGATACGATGGAACAACAACGACTTCCAATCGGTGAGCTTAAGGCTTATATTGAGGAAAAGCTTCAATTCTAACACCATAATAACAAGAAAAGGTAGCATTGACTCGCTTTGAATCAGTGCTACCTTTTTTTTACTAAATCCTTTTTAGTTAAAGCTCCACGCTTCTTCTAACGCATGAATAAAAAGTTCATTAAGTCGCTCTGTTGGATCTTGAATTTCAATTTTTAAACTTCTGGCGTAATTCTCCAACCTTTTAATTTCCAAGTCTAAAAAATGCTTGATCACTTCAATTCTTAATTCTGAATTTAGTTCGTCTCGGACTATTTTATGATGTATTAAAATCAAGATTTGTTCCTTTAGTTCACCAATTGGTACAAGCGCATCCATTAACTTATGAAATTCAATTGGTGGAAATGCATTATATTTTTCAATCCATAAGGCAGCAAGGATTGGACGAAGAATGTAGAACAAATTTTTCGGTTTCTTTTTTTTTCTTTGAAAATAATCTTGGTAGTTTCTTTTGGCCATACCAAGATAATGATACACACTAGAATTAGGAGCATAGAAATCTCGATCTAGCTCTCTCATTTTTTCAATTGCCGAGGAATATTGATAATATACAATACTAGAAGACATCCACTCCAAAAGCGATGGATTTGATTTTCTATATAGCTTTAATGCCTTTGTGAATTCCCAACCACTCACATCTAAAAGTTCATTGACTGGGATTGAAATGGATTCATCCTTTGAAATCTCGATTACATCTTTCTTTTGATCAATTGAAAGATACCAATTCTGTTTATGAATATATATAAACCTAACATCATAGTCACTATCCTTTGAAGGAAAACCCCAGGCCCTGCTTCCAGATTCACATGCATATAGAATTTTCACATGATAATCTAATTCGATTTGTTTAATAACGGTTAGAATGTGTTTTCTCAAAGTAACCACTCCATTTATTTTATTTACAATCTTTTTATAGGGGTTGTCATTATGCTCAAGTCAATCTACTATTTAGTATATTCATAATAAATGTTTGCTAAAAAATGATTGAGGTGAAAACATGAAATTACTACCTATGGAGGCGGCAAAACTTTTCATTAACACAAACTTTCCAACCTGTGATGCTGCCATACTCGCAGGAAGCGTTGTTCGAGGTGAGGCAACTGATACATCTGATTTAGATATCATTGTCTTTGATAATCGTATAAAAACATCTTACCGTGAATCTATAACTGCTTATGACTGGCCTATTGAGGTCTTTGTTCATTCCTTTGTATCTTACAAGCATTACTGGAATTTAGATATTGGTAGTGGACGACCAAGTAAACCACGGATGATTGCTGAGGGGTGGATAATAAAGGACCACGAATCACTTATGAAAATCAGAACGGAAGCAGATGATGTACTAAAAAAAGGCCCAGCACCATGGACAAAAGAAACGATTAATATGAAAAGGTATTTTATTACTGATTTATTAGATGATTTAATTGGTAGTGAGAAGAGATCTGAAACGATTTATATCGCAAATACATTAGTGGAACATTTACATGTATTTGTGTTAAGAGTAAATCAACAATGGATTGGATCATCAAAGTGGATTGACAGAGCCCTACGTCATTGGGATGTTAATATAGCCAATCAGTTCATACTAGCCCTTGAAGATATTTACTTAAAAAATGATAAAGCTACACTTATTAGTCTAACTGAAAACATTCTGTCTCCCTACGGTGGTTTGTTTTTCTCTGGGTTCTCGCTTGGAAAGGAATAAGTTCCTAGTGACATTTATTCCAACATGATAAAATGATGACAAGTAGTAACTAGGGAGAGATGACAGCATGGAACATTTAATTAATCCAATTGTTAAAAACATACAAATTTCAGGCATACGTAGATTTTTTAATATGGTATCAGATTATGAAAATGTAATTTCTCTAACAATTGGACAACCCGATTTCCCTACGCCAGAGCATGTAAAGAATGCCGGTATTCAAGGGATTAAGGATAATTTCACAAATTACACACATAATGCCGGCTTTGTAGAGTTAAGGGAGGCAGTATCTCAGTTTGTTCACACGAAATATAACCTAAAGTATAATCCTACAAATGAAATCATTGTGACAATTGGGGCTAGTCAGGCGATAGACTGTACATTTCGAACAATTCTTGATCATGATAGTGAAGTGATTTTACCAGGTCCTGTCTATCCTGGCTATGAGCCAATAATCCGAATGTGTGGAGCAAATCCTATACATGTCGATACGCGCCAAAACGAATTTAAGTTGACTGCAGATCTAATTGAACCTTTTCTGACTGACAAAACAAGATGCATTGTCCTGCCCTACCCTTCTAATCCAACCGGAGTCACATTATCAGAACGGGAATTAGAGGAAATTGCTAACTTAGTTAAGGATCGAGAGATTTTTATTCTTTCAGACGAAATTTATAGTGAATTAGTATTTGAGAAAAATCATCAATCCATTGCAACCCTACCTGGGATGAGAGAAAAAACGATCGTCATTAACGGCTTATCTAAATCCCATTCAATGACTGGTTGGCGTGTAGGCTTCTTATTAGCTCCTGAAAATATTGCCAAGCATCTCTTAAAGGTTCATCAATACAATGTCTCCTGTGCAACAACAATTTCACAGAAGGCTGCCTATGAAGCGTTAACTGCAGGTATTGACGATGCCATAAAGATGAAAGAAATCTACCAGGAACGAATGGAATTTGTCTATAAACGATTACTACAAATGGGGATAGAAACGGTAAAGCCAAGTGGGGCGTTTTACTTCTTTCCAAGTATAAAGAAATTCAATATGTCTTCCTTTGACTTTTCAGTCAAGCTTCTAGAAGAGGCTCGCGTAGCCGTTGTACCTGGGGATGCATTTTCCGAATACGGAGAAGGTTATGTACGTATTTCGTATGCCTATTCTATGGAGATTTTAAAAGAAGCAATGGATCGAATGGAAGTATTCGTTTCAAAAATTAATTCTAAATAAGTAAGTCCCCTGTTTGGTACAGGGGACTTACTTATTTATCTTCAGGTTACCTAAGGAAAAGTAGCATGTATTCTTTTTCAGGTGTCAGGCTCCTAAAACTATTTAATTTTCAATACCATATAATATTCATCATAGTACACATCATGATATTTTAAAGCATGTTCCTCTGTCCCAAACACAACAAAGCCAAGAGAATTATATAACTCAAACGCCCTCTTATTTTCAGTAACCACACTTAACTGGATTTGCTCTATAACATTAATTTCTCTTGCTTTATTTATTGCTGTTTCCAGTAATAACTTACCTGCTTTTACACCTCGTTTTAATGGTGTTACATAAAAAGCAAAAATGTTTGCTTTGTGTTTCATTTTAAGAGTAGATTCTTGCAGGAGTGTTATCATTCCAATTAATTTATTATCTATAAATGCACCATATGTGTAGTTATAAGGGCTCTCTAAACTTTCTTCTACTCTTTTAACTGGTTCATTTCTATTAATTGCTTCTTCATAGCTAGAGCCAAAAGCTTCAGGATTTCCCTTAAGAGCTTCTAACCGCAGATTCCAATATTCTTGTGCATCAACCTTCGTTAATAACCTTATTTCCAATGCTAGCACCTCCTTGTTTTTTAGTGAGGACCCTAATAATGGCTGTTGATTTCCGCTGTAGTATGCTCAGCTTGCTCAAGTGCGAGGTCAAATTTTTCTCACTATTCACTATTAAGGCACACACATTCCACTTCATTCAACTTCCCTATAAATCAACATCGGGTTAAACATAACGTTTTCAATTGAAGATGAGAGTTTATTCGTTCTTGCTATTCTCTTTATCTAGTAACGAATAAAAATAATCAACTTCCACTTTATCCTTTAAAATTAGTAAGTTATTATTATATTCGCGTATTTTATCTATAATATCGGTTTTCCTATCTTCGAACATTCTATTCCAGCTAAACATCTTAAAGAAAATCTTAAACATTGGTTTATAGTTTGACTGTTCCATTCCAATCTTTTGAAAAATAAATCTCTTAATAATTCTATACGTTCTTGTTCTATAGGTAGGATCTAAAAAGATAATTACGTCCGCTTGATGAATGCTTTGAAACACCCAATCTTCATTATGTACACCTTCAATGATCCACGCATCTGAGCAAATAATGTTTTGAAGCAGGGTATCTCTCTCCAAGTCACTATTTCTTAT
>JBFILZ010000045.1:0-19463 GCA_041611945.1 Bacillus sp. (in: firmicutes) | reverse complement strand
TTTTATCAATCAATTCAGTTTTTATTTGATTTCTTTGATGCTGTTTTCACTTTTTGCTTCACTGACGCTGGTTTCTTATCAGTCCATTCGCCTTTATGAAGGATCATCTTTTGTAAGTTCAAACCTAATTTTTTGTCAAATGAAAGTAAGGATTTCTCCTCTGACACAGTAGTTAATGATACAACTGTACCTGATGCTCCCATACGGGCTGTTCGCCCAGACCTGTGTACAAATTGGTCTATCGATTCAGGAATGTCTAAATGGATGACATGAGTAACACCCTCGATATCTAACCCTCTTGAAGCTACATCAGTTGCGAGTAATAACTGATATTTCCCTAGTCTGAATTTTTTTATGGTTGCCTCCCTTTCAGCTTGAGTTGATTGACTATACAAAATACCGGCTTCTATTTTTTTGTATTTCATTTTTTCGCCCAATGCCTCTAAGTGAAAAGAATCATTGATAAAGGCAATCGCCTTAACGTTTGATTCAGTGTATAAAATTTTCCTTAAATAATCGATTTTCTCTCTTCGCTCGCAAACTATATAAAAATGTTGCATATTTCCCTTAAGTTCTAGTGATGTTTCAATTCTGACTTTAATCGGCTCTTTCATAATCTGTCCCAATTGATGAATAGTATTATCAGGAATTGTAGCTGAAAATGCCACTACCTGACGATCCCTTAGAGTAGATTGAATAAGACGATCAACTTCCTTTGTTACTCCTGAACTTATTAATTGATCCGCTTCATCAAGAACGACTGTTTTCACCTCATGCATTTTAAGCTTTTTCAATTCAATAAGCTCCACAAGACGATGTGGTGTTCCAATAACTACTTGAGGGTGTTTTTTAAATTTTTCAAGTTGACGTTTTAGATCAGCTCCTCCAATAAATGAAGCAGAAGAAAATGGACTGTCCTTTAAAAACCGGCTAGCTTCTTCATGAATTTGCATCACTAATTCCTTTGTTGGAGCAACTATAATAGCCTGAGGACTTTTACAATTCTCTTTTAATTCTTGAAGAATAGGTAATAAATAGCTAAGTGTTTTTCCCGTTCCAGGTGGAGACTCCACTATCATATCTTTTCTTTCAAGCATTGTAGGTATCGCCTTACTTTGGACATCTGTGAACTCAGTAAAACCCGCATTCTCCCATGCTTCTTTTATATAAGTGTGAAATTGATCAATTTGTTTCATTTTGCATTCTCCTAATTAGTTAATACCCGTTTTTTTGAAGTAATTTGAGCGTTTTCTCTATATAGTTTAACATAATCATTAAATCATCAATATCTTCTTCAAGGAGTACACGTAGAAAATCAATCCTTGCCTTCAATTGTATATTATCTTTTATTGGGTAAGTCGAAATAATTGAGTATTCACATTCACGGTCTAACCACACATTGTCAATAATACTTTTGATGTTATGAATCTTAGACTCATCATACTGTGTATTAATTATAAACTCTACAGTAGTACTGCATCCTTGCTCTGTTGATTGGACACCACCTAGTATCTCACTTGAAAGTTGCCGAACACTCGAAGAAAGTACCCATCTACAACTTGTTTGAATATGATTACAGAGTTGAAAATTAATTGAAAATTCCCTAGACATAATGGCAAGATCTATATTATCACTTCTACCAATTACTTGTAGGTTTCCTTCAAAGTCCTGATCATAAACAGCACCTTCCATAACAACCTTTAAATTATCAAAAATTGTAGGGTCAAACAATTTTGGACCACTCCTCTTTGCATAACCTATAGTTTAAAATAGACCAATAATCTTCCCCTGATCATCTACATTCATTTTTAGTGCAGCAGGTTCCTTAGGTAAACCTGGCATCGTCATCACGGAACCAGTTAGTGCGACAATAAATCCTGCTCCAACTGATGCTTTAAGTTCTCGTATCATCACAGTAAACCCCTCTGGCCTACCAAGTTGGGTCGGATCATCTGATAAAGAATACTGGGTTTTTGCCATACATATAGGAAGTTCTCCCCAACCCTCTTTTTCAAATTGAAGTAATTGCTTTTTTGCAATTGTACTAAAATCAACGTTAGTGGCTCCGTAAACTTCTTTTGCAATTAATGATATTTTTTCTTTAATCGAAAGCTTAGTATCGTATAGGTAGGAAAATTCATTTTTATCTTCATTAATCGCTGCCAGAACTTCTCTTCCCAAGTCCAGTCCACCTTCTCCCCCTTTTTCCCAAACTTCTGTTAGAGAAACTCTGACTTGTTTTTCTTTACACCAATCCAGAAGCCAACTAACCTCAGCCTTTGTATCTGATACAAACCGATTAATCGCCACGACAAACGGCAAGCCAAAGGATTTAATCGTTTCAATATGCTTCTCTAAATTCTTAATCCCCTGTTTAAGGTCTGGTATATTTTCCTCCATTAATTTATCTTTTTGTTGTCCTCCATGCATTTTCAGAGCTCTTATTGTTGCAACAATAACAACAACACTTGGTTTAATATTGGCTGAACGACATTTAATATGTAAGAATTTTTCTGCTCCTAAATCAGCACCAAACCCTGCTTCAGTTATAACGTAATCACCAAGTTTAGCTGCCATTTTAGTTGCTATGACACTATTACACCCATGTGCTATATTGGCAAATGGTCCACCGTGAATGATAGCTGGTGTGTTTTCCAATGTCTGCACAAGATTTGGCTTCAGCGCATCTTTTAGTATCATCGCTAGAGCTCCCTCATACCCTAGACTTTTTACAGTTATTGGTTGCTTTTCATAGTTGTAGGCAACAACCATTTTACCCAGTCTATGTTTTAAATCATGTAAGTCTATTGATAAACAAAGTACCGCCATAATTTCTGATGCAACCGAAATATCAAAACCATCCTCACGTGGCACGCCTTGAGTAGGACCTCCTAGTCCAACAATGACTTGCCTAAGAGCCCGATCATTTAAATCTACAACTCGTTTCCAAGTAATCCTTCTAGGATCAATATTCAATCTATTTCCTTGATGCAAATGGTTGTCAATAAAGGCTGCTAATGCGTTGTTTGCAGTCGTGATTGCATGTATGTCACCTGTAAAATGTAAGTTGATGTCTTCCATCGGTATAACCTGTGAATACCCACCTCCGGTTGCCCCACCTTTAATTCCCATAGTTGGTCCAAGCGAGGGTTCCCTCATGGCAATAATGGCATTTTTGCCTAATTGATTTAAGGCTTGTCCAAGTCCAACGGTAACAGTTGATTTACCTTCACCTGCTGGCGTCGGGTTAATGGAGGTGACTAGCACCACCTGTCCATCTTCATTCCCTTTCAATCGTTCCATTAATTCTAAACTTAATTTCCCTTTATAGTGGCCATATGGTTCTAATTCTTCCTGACAAACTCCCATTTTCTCAGCAATTTCATAAATTTTTTTAATTTTTGATTTCTGTGCAATCTCAATATCAGATAATATTTTTTCCATCATAATCCCCCATTTTTATAAAATTTTACCAAAAACAATTGCTGAAAGTTCAATATATTTTTATAATATAGTCATTCCTTTAATAAAATGAAAATAGAATTTGTAATAATATCTCATTTATAAATGATTAAATATCCTTAAGGATCACTTTTTAATATACAGTAAATTGAAATTTACATACCCAAGAAATGTTAGGAGTGAACTTATTGACTAAGCATCCTAAAATATTAATTTTAACAGCAAGATACGGGAACGGTCATCTTCAAGTTGCAAAATCAATCCAAAGTAAATGTAACGAAAAAGGAATTCATGATGTAGTTGTTTGTGATTTATTCGCAGAATCACATCCGATTATAACAGATATAACACAATACCTTTATTTAAAGAGCTTTACAATAGGAAAACAATTTTACCGAATGTTTTATTACGGTGTTGAGAAAATTCATGATAAAAAAGTAGCCAGCTGGTATAAGAACTTCGGAAAGAGAAGATTATCCTATATTATTGAAAAAGAAAAACCAGATATAATCATAAATACTTTCCCTATGATTGTTGTCCCGGAATTCAGAAAAAAGACAGGAATATTCATACCAACTTTTAATGTCTTAACAGATTTTTGCTTGCACCGAATTTGGATTCATAGTGAGATTGATAAGTATTATGTTGCAACAGATGAATTAAAACAAAAAATGGTTAAGCAAGGAGTCCCTTCTTTTAGAGTTCACGTAACAGGTATTCCGATTCGAGAATCATTTGAAAATCTAATTTTACCATCAGTCTTATTTAGAAAATATGGAATGGACCCTTCTAAGAAAGTAGTTCTATTAATGGCTGGGGCACATGGTGTTTTGAAAAATACGGTAGACCATTGTCAAAGTTTATTAAGGGACGAAAAAAACCAGGTAGTCGTAGTTTGTGGAAAAAATGAGACATTAAAAGATGAACTAACCACAATTTCGCGAAATTATTCTGGACGTCTTAAAGTTTTTGGTTATGTAGAACGGGTTGATGAGCTTTTCCGCATTTCATCTTGTATGGTGACTAAGCCGGGTGGCATTACTTTAAGTGAAGCGTCTGCTATTGGTTTACCTGTCGTATTATATAAACCCATCCCAGGGCAGGAAAAAGAAAATGCCCTATTCTTTCAGAGTAAAGGGGCGGCAATCATTGCCAATCGCCCTGAAGATGTAATCGGCGAAGTTACAGAATTATTGAATAACGAACAAAAGCTTTTATCTATGAAAAGTAAAATGAGACAAATCCATAAAGCTAATGCATCCCAATCAATAATTGAAGATATACTAACAGAAACAATAATTTACAAAAAGCGAAAAATTACAAAATCAGTTGTCTATTAGAACGTTTTCATAATAAATTCACTACTAAATTATAATAATAGGATTTACTCTTCTGGTAATAAAGCTTCAAAAGAAGCTTTATTTTTTTTGTAAAATAAATAACCACATAAAAGTTAACGCTTGCTTTAATTCAGTTGGTAAGCCAGTTAGTGTTTCTTGAGATACTTCTCTCTTATACACCCCTTGGCCGTCTATAACAACAAACCCATTCTCTTCGGCAAGTTTTTCTAGCTCCCATGGCATCATTGTATTACAAATAACATTTTCTCCATATAACCTTTGAAAGCTATTTTTTCTTGGCATAGCAGTTGGACCTAATAATCCGATACATAAAAACCCATTCTCTCTTAGAACTCTCCTAAGCTCTTTCAGCGTTAGTAATGGATTTTCAGTCCACTCCAATGAGTTAATTGCCATGATTCCATCAAATTGTTCATTATGAAACGGAAGTTTCGTTAGATCCCCTTGAACAAACTGTAAGTTACGGTCTAAAATTCTATCACTAGCTCTTTCTATCATTTGTTGAGATAGGTCAATACCTGTTACATCAAAACCTAGATCACTTAACTTAGAAGCACCGTATCCATCTCCACAACCTGCATCTAGAACACAAGATTTAGGTTCAATATGATTTTGAAAAAATGGAATGATAGTACTTCTACTTCCATGATCCCACATTTCCTGGCTATTTTGATTCCAAAATTCTGCTCGTTCATCCCACTTTTTTTCTGCTTCATTATGCCATTCAAACAAGTAAGGTCACATCCCTATATTTTTTCCTTACACATCATTTACATGAAAAAGTTAATTTTGTATAAGATCTTTTTTAACAATTTATAGATGCAGAGAGACCTTTTCTAGTAGAAGTAAGTTCCCTCAACCATTTCAAATAAAGGTTCCTTGCATAAATACCATTTTACATCAGATATCATGCAAGCTCTAGTGTAAAAAGAATACACTTTGGATGTTGTTGGTGTGCAGTTAAAGGCAGCCGAAAATACAAACGGGTCCGTTACATTTTGTAAAAGACGAATTTAAATAAGAAAATGCATCATTAATTGCCCTGTAAAATGGGGTGCTTTTTCATATAAAAAACAGCTCAGTAACTACGAGGCCACTGAAAAAATCACTTTTTAAAGTAGATACTGTAAAACCTTTTTGATTTCCGCTGCAGGCACTCGCTTTCCGCGGTCGGACCGGGAGCACCCTCGTCGCTATGTTCCTGCGGGGGTCTCCCCTGGCCACGCTTTTCCCGCAGGACTTTGAATTTGCTACCATGAGTTCTCACTGCACGACCGAATAGGCTTTCATGAAAATACTCCAGCGTACCGATTGAAATGCTTCCTAGAGTATGCTTCGGTGAAATCGGGACGTTTGTTACTAAATATCACAATTTCGTCATACAAGCAACGGTTATTCCTCTATAGCTCTGCCGAAGCATTCGAGGAGTCTCGTGCCTTCCTCTCCAATCAAAAAAAGTAAAAAGCGTAAAGACATAATCGACTTTAACTCAGTATCCAAGTGATAATGAACAATCTAGTTTATCAACTCGGAGTACAATCAGGTACAAAAAGCTGAAAAAATAACGGATATTATCGTAGATTGACTTTACTAAGGTAGCGATTTACTAATGTGTCAGCTGACATCAACAAATATTTTGGCTCTTGTTTCTTGTACGTTGCCTTTGAAACGGTTGAAGTTGAAATTAAATAAATAAAAAGGAGTGTAACTTGTTTTATAATTAGATATGGTTTACTTCTTATTTCATAAATCTCAAATCCCAATCTGTTACAACCACGATGTAATGTAGTAATCCCAATAATCCCCTTAATTTCTTTCCTTTTTGGATGACTTTCCATATAATCTGCAAGATCGGGTAAAGATTCAATTACTTTCTGAAAAACATATCTCCCTCTCTTAACTTCACATTTGAATTTCACCAGCTCCTTAAGTAACTTTACATTGTGCAAATGGATCTTGATTAGTTTGTCATTTGGTCTAATGAATGTTCCATCTTTCATATGTAATGCACAACCTTTATAAGTTGTCAGGCGAACTCGGAAAATAGTACTCTCTTTTTTTCCATTCTCCACATATGTAAGTCGAGTAAAAAAATAGTAGATAGGGTCAATTATCTTCCAAACTAATAGAAAACAATTTTTCATGGCATTCATGCTTTCCCCTTCTTTCTAAGGTAAAGTAGGTGATTAGTATGGAAGTTCAAATTAACAGAGTATTTCGGTGTAATAAATCGGTTCGGTGACAATACAAAAAAAGGTAGTTTCCACCACAATTAGTATTGATAGAACTTAATTGTAGAATAGGATAGTTACTAAATTAATCAGTATCATCCAAAGGTAGTTAGGGCGTTGGCCGTTAATTATTGAAACGATACTCTGTTAAGGTACTAATTCACATCTTTGCTCGTAGAAAGAGGTAGAATGATAGTGTATTTTATAAGTTTTTAGCTTAACCATGTGGTGAAAGAGTGAGCAAATGCTTGTACATCAAACTTTCCTTTATTTTTACAAAACTAATAAATTATCTATTCTTACCCTTGATGACTTCACACTTTTGTCACTATAACTAAATAACAAAGTCTATGTGGAACAATTAGATCAATTAATTGCTTAGGAAAAAACTTGAAGAATTTCTCATCTTACAAAAACTTATAATCTGCTACTTGTTTGTTGTTCAATGGTTGATGTACTTATCATCATACGCACAGCTAAATCTTCAAGTCTTCCTTCATTCTATGATATGAAAATAAGTAGTATTCCGTCTAAGTGAACAGGAAAATTCACCATTTCTATATGTATACTTCGATTTAATTTGGTCAATCTATACTTGAAAGAGCGAAAGGGGAGTTTTAGATGTCAGAGCCGTTCAATGATTTAAAACAGGTTGAAATGTCTGTTCAAGCCGCTCAAAAGATGGTTGGTACAGCAACGATGAGTATGGATCCTGAACAACTAGAAGAAGCTACACAGGCGCTACAGAATGCAAGGAATCAATTAACACAAACTCTTAGTAATCAAACAGGAGTTGACGAGGAGTTTCTTTCAGGGCAAGAAGAGCTTCTTTTCCAAAGTGAAGAACAATTAAATGAAGCTAAGCGCTAAAGGGAGTGTATGCTCCCTATTTTTATGACAAAAATTTACCATACTCTTTAAGCTTTTGGCCGATAGTACATTCTTTTATACAAAACTGTTGAGCGAAGAATTTACCTTGTTCTTTTTTGAAATGTGAATTCAAAAAACAATTCTCACAATACATATCCAACAACTCACTTACTTCAAGAAGTACCTCCTTCTGATCCACGAACGCCATCTCCTTTTACTTCAGTTAGATTCAGATGACTAGATATCATTATTCCTTGTAATGCTTGACTCGCTAATTGATCCGCTTCTTTATTTTCTTTTCTTGAAATGAACGTATAAGTAGGACTTAACCCTAACTTCATGAACTTGTCTTCAATTCTATCTAACCATTTTGAAAACTCCTCTTCATAGCAGGGCCATTCACCAGATAATTGGTTTAGAACAACTTGAGAATCACCTTTAAATTTCACCTTGCAATTTTTAACTCCTAATTCTTCCAACTTCAGAACGGCTTGCCAGAGGGCTGCATATTCAGCTTCGTTATTGGATTCTAATTCATCAAGTTGCCTATTTTCTCTAATTCTAAATTCCTTATTGTTTTTTGAGTAATAAATTACAATTCCCGTACCTGTTTTTTTTGAATTCACTTCAAAGCCACCATCAAAATATACCTCAACACTTTGAGGTTCTTCTTGCACTTCTATGAGCAGCTTTTCGAATTCTTTCTGGCTCCATTTATTATTTTGATCATCATAAAAAACAAGGCTCTTCGTTCTACCTGTCTTCATGAAATCGTTTGCTATCACTAATGCCTTTTTTGCAGGCATTGTTTCAGTAGTTAGCAACACCTCTGAATTTTTAGTTGTCTTGTACTTCCATTCAATCCAAACGTCCACAATCTCAACCTCCAAAATGATCAATATCTTCATTTTCCCTTACTTTTTTGGCCTTATTCATTATTCGAAGTCTAAGTCGTATTTTCCTCTTTCAGGGCAACTTAATCAATGCTATAGTATGTCTCATGAGTATTTTTTATTTAGGAGGTTATCACTTGATTGAGGTATATATTGATGGAGCAAGTGCTGGTAACCCCGGTCCGTCTGGAGCAGGTGTTTATATAAAAGGTAATGGATTATTTGATAAACACTCTATCCCGTTAGGAATCATGACTAATCATGAAGCAGAATACCATTCTTTAATCAAAGCATTAGAGATATGCCTTGAGAAAAGACTAAGTATAGTTTCGTTCAGAACAGATTCACAACTTGTAGATCGGGCCATGGAAAAAGAATATGTTAAGAATAAACAATTTATCCCATTATTAGAACGTGCATTAGAGTTATCCAAAAAGTTTGATTTATTTTTTATCAAATGGATTCCTAGCAGTCAAAATAAAATAGCAGATGAACTAGCAAGACAAGCCATCCAACTTAATGAAAGTAAACAATTGAGGAATCAAAATGAATAATCGTCTAATTGCTGATTTAATTTTATTGTTTATTGCTTTTATATGGGGAGCCACATTTGTATTAGTTCAACAAGCGATTTCCTTTCTTGAACCATTTACATTTAATGCCATTCGTTTTACAATCGCAGCTATTATTCTAGCCATTTGGTTTTTATTATTTAAACGAGAACAACTTACATCTATAAATCGAACTTTTTTAATTGCAGGTTTGCTTATTGGGATAAGTTTATTCTTAGGGTATGCTCTTCAAACATCAGGATTATTATATACAACTTCGTCAAAGGCAGGATTTATTACAGGGCTTAGTGTCGTACTTGTACCATTATTAGCTTTTATTATTTTAAAAGAGCGTCCTCGTTTTGTTGCCATTATTGGATCATTTATTGCAGTTCTCGGTTTATTTTTGTTAACAATTGGAGATTCCTTGCTGTTAAATATTGGTGATCTTTTGGTTTTAGGCTGTGCATTTGCATTTGCCATGCATATTATATTGACTGGTAAGTACACGAACGAATACCCGACTTTATTACTTACTTTAATTCAAGTAATTGGAGTGGCGTTTTTTTCAATTATTTGTTCATTCCTGTTTGAAGATTGGAAAAAAGCCTTCCAAATTGAGACGATTCTTGAAAGTGATGTTCTTATTGCCTTACTCGTTACATCAGTATTGGCAACTGCTTTTGCATTTTATGCACAAACAAAGCTACAACAATACACAACACCTACTCGTGTTGCACTAATTTTTGCTACCGAACCCGTGTTTGCTGCTATTACAGCTTACTTATGGGCGAATGAACGACTAGGCTATATTCCGATTATAGGCTGCACCTTAATTTTCCTTGGAATGATTCTTTCCGAAGTCCCACTTAGAATTAATCTTAGAGAAAAAAATAAACCCACTTTACTTTAGTGGGTTTATTTTCATAGCATTCATTTAGTCGATTAAAATCCCTTTTTGTTTTGCATACTGAAAAGAGTCTTTTCGATTCGTAATATTTTCACTTTTTAGTTGTTCTAACAAGGCAACAAAGTAACTTCCATCTAAATGCTTTTGAGCTTTTAACGTGATCTCAATGGCTGAAATGACTTGTTCATCACTAGTTGCAGAATAACCTTGTCCAAACGATATAAATCCTAATGCCTCTTCTCCAAATTGAAACCCTTTTTCTGATAAAAACTGAAGGTATTCATCTACCGTCTTAGTTAAATGTGCTCGCAAATTTTCCCCATCCTTAATTCAAAATGCAAGTTAGACTAATCATATTAATAATTTCTATTTCGCCTACTCCTTATTTACTAGAAAATGTGCTATTGCCCCGGTAAGGATACCAAATAGAGCCCCACCTATTACCTCTTTGGGTTGATGACCAAGCATTTCTTTCAACTTTTTTTCCCTTTTATCATGATAGTGAAAATCGGTTTGACCTTGTAAATGCTCCAACTCTTCATCAATTTCATTTACAACTAGAGTCAATTCACCTGTTTGTCTACGAATTCCTTGGGCGTCATACATAACAATTAACCCAAAAACTGAAGCAAGTGCAAAATCTACTGTCGGAATGCCTTTTTTAAAAGCAATAAAGGTAGCCAAAGAAGTAACACCCGCAGAGTGTGAACTTGGCATTCCTCCTGTTTCCATGAAGATTTTCCAGTCCCATTCACCAGTTTGCAACTTCTTTATCGGTATTTTTAAAAACTGAGCCAATCCAATTGTTACAACAGCTGTTACCATTCCTTTATTCAATACTTTCACCTCTAGCTTATTTTTAAAGAAGAGGGACGAAACTATTCGTCTTTTACATAAATGTTAATTGGAAGTCGAATAATAGGAATGGAGGTGATTATTACTTGTCAAAAAAAACTAGTAACCGCGGTAAATTTTCAACTGGTGTAAATCCTCAGGGATTTGGTGAAGATGTTCAGACCCCAGATCCAAAATCTAAATTAGAAAATGCAGCTAAGAAATTAAACCGGAAATAGGAATGGGATTCTCCATTCCTTAACCTAACAAACGATCTAGGCCTTTGAATTCCAATTCCTTAAACGTACTGAGTGCACGGTCTTTATTTACTTGAAACACTGCTTGCTCAATTGTACATTCAATAGGCACTTCACAAAAAATTCTTGCAAGCTTATGAGATAAATGAAGCATTTCTAGACTATCTTCGATTTTAGCTCGATGAGACTTAGTCAGATTCGTTAGATTTTCAAGAATGCCTTCAACAGTACCATATTCCAATAGAAGTTTAATTGCCGTTTTTTCACCGATACCCTTAACACCAGGGTAATTATCACTTGGATCCCCCATTAGAGCTTTAAGATCAATCATTTGATCTGGAGTAATCCCTTTTTCTTCTAATAATCTTGATGGCTGATATACATCATAATTACCATAACCTTTTCTCATAATGGCAACTGACACATTATTATTAAGGAGCTGGAGGATATCTTGGTCACCCGTAAGGATCATTACTGAATGATCTTCTCCATATTGTTTAGCTAGAGTACCAATACAATCATCTGCTTCATAGCCCTTGAGTCCAATGTTCGGTATATTGAGAGAATCAACAACTTCTTTTACAAGTTCAAATTGAGGAATTAATTCTAATGGTGCCTCAGATCGATTTGCTTTGTAATCTGGGAATTGCTCAGAGCGAAATGTCTTGCTTCCCATATCCCAGCAACAAATTACGTGACTTGGATTGAAATGCTCAGTCGCAGTGAATAAATGCTTTACAAAACCGTGAATCCCATTCGTCGGAATTCCTTTACTATTTATCATGAAATAATTATTTACAGCAGTAGCGTAAAAAGCTCTGAATAATAAGGCCATTCCATCTACAAGAAGAATAGATCGTCTCGTTTGTTCCAAAAATAACACCCCTTATCTATCTAATGCTTATCCATTATACCATATAGGGAAGCCTACGTGACCTTAAAACCATACTTCCATATATTTAATCACGTAAATAAATCAACCAAACTTTTTAATACAAACAGCCCTTTTTTATCGAGTCTGATAAACTTTAGTAGTATTTTCAGCTTTCTCTGTTCGTTTTCCGCGGGACAGGTTGGTGAGCGAATAAGAAATTTAAACAGACACTTATTATTAAGAGTTTACACAATCCAAACATAAAAAAATAAAAACGGACAAATACTACATATGCAAGAAAAATGAGGAGATGATGAAAATGGGTAGAACAAAAAATGCTAATGCAAATGCTCAGAGAAACAATAATGCAAAAAATACAAATCAAACTGGATTTACCTCATATGCAGAAGTTGAAGCTGATAAAGCTAATTCAAAGAAGAAATAAAAAGAATTTCCTACTGTGTACGATAATTTTGTGCCAAGCGTAATGAAAATCGGCATATGTGGGTCATACTGTTCATTTTTAAATACCCTGCGCTTATCATAAAGTGTAGGGTTTTTTGTGCTGGAAAAAGTTATCTGTATGTTTTGTGATCCTTTAATCGACATCAACGTTTAACAGAGCTTTTGAAAAAAACATGTTCTAAAAACTAATAAAACAACAACATTTAAAAAAGAGCCATAAAAAAATCCTCATCTCATAGATAAGGACTTATTCTTTCGCAATTGCATTTTCCTTATAGGAGATCCAATCACTCCAGCTACCGGCATAAAGTTTAACATTTTTGAAACCAGATTCACTTAGTGCAAGGACATTTGGACAGGCTGACACGCCAGAACCACAGTATACAATTACTGTTGCTTCCTTTGCCAAGTGTTGGAACCTTACCTCTTGTTTCTCCTGAGCCTTCCACGAACCATCCTCATTAAAATTATCTAGCCAGAACAAATGTTTAGCACCTGGAATATGGCCTGCAATATGATCAATTGGTTCTTCAATCCCCTTGTATCTCTTTTCCTCTCTGGAATCAATAACAAGTAGATTCGGATTGTGTAACCCTTCCCTCACTTCTTTAACATCTGCTAGCATAGTTGTTTGAATCGTTGGTTTAAATAACTTTCTATCAAATGTTGGAATAATTGAGTCGACAGAAAACCCCTTATACTTCCAATCAGAGAATGAACCATTCATTACATAAACATTTTTATGACCTAAATAGCTAAGGATCCACCAAAGCCTTGATGCCATCGAACCGTTTTGATCATCATAGGCAATGACTGTAACGGTTTCATCAATGCCAACGCTAGATAATTTATTGGATATCACATCTACATCTGGAAGAGGGTGACGTCCACCGTGGAGTCCAATTTCTCCTGATAAATCCTTTTCTAAGTTCAGGTAAATGGCATTAGGCAAATGGTCTATTCGATAAGCTTTCTCCCCACTATCCTTGCTGTTTAACTGAAATCGACAATCAACAATCCTAACATTTTTGTCATGTATATGCTCATTTATCCATTCATATGATTTTAAGTGGGACATTATTGGTTATTTCCAAGTCTAGTTGAATATTCTTTTACCATCTCAACTGTTACTAATTTCCGCTGAGGTACTACTCCTTGTTTTGCTAACTCATTGATTTCTTTCGTAATGGCATTAATATGCAAAGTTGTAAATTCTTTTTGTAGTTGGCACAGTTTAACAGCTTCTTCTATGAATATTTCCCTCTTTTGATCCAGTATTAGAAAATCTTTTAATATCTGATGTTGCTTAGAAGAATGCTTTGAAATTGCTTCATGTACACTCATAATTAGTCCCCTTTCAATAATTGTTTTCTTTTATTCATTAGATTCACTACATTTTCTTTAGGATTCCAACAATTGAATTTGTTGTTTGGTTTAGTTTCATACCCGAGTCTCGAACACTTGTAGACCCTGCTTTTTTTTGTTTTAAGGACTTGATAATGGATGCAGGTCGCACATGCATGGAAAATAGATTGGCTGTTCACTACAAAGCACCCCTTTATCCTAAACCATTTCAGAAACTTTTTCTTCAATATTTTGAAGCTCATTTAAATTCATCTTCTCTGAAAGGATATCAAATAAACCTTCAAAATAATGATCAATTTCAGCGTAGGAATGACGTTTCCAATCTTCAGCTTGATTGCTATATACATCTAAATAATACTCTGTTAATTTTTTTATGTTCTCGTCAAGATAATTACCTACTGGCTCCTGAAACACAGTTTCTAATTTTTCTTTCATAACTTTTTTGCCGTTATTTTCATAGAATGCTTTTGCATTTTTAAATGAAGCTAATGGCTTACTAATCGAAGTATAATCTAATCCCTCAATGAGAGAGTCAAAATCAGTTAAATCGGTTGTAGATGGCTCAATATAAGTGAGTTCCAATGAGTGTTGGATTTTTTTTGTTTCTCTATTCATTCTCTTATGAAGAGTTTCAAGTTGTTTTTTCATAAGTCCTTCAATTCTAACACTTGTTGCCCTGAGTTCTTGAAGCAAATCAAAGGCAACAAACTCTGTTAATTCATCAAGACATTCCTTAAGAGCTGCTTTTATGTTACTACTTTCATCTGAGAGCACTGATGGGTGGAAGGATTCATTAAACATATCCGTAAACCTTAAAAAAGTCCTTTGTTTTACATAATAAATTAATTCTCGAATTTCTTTCTCTATTTCTTTTTTAGATGGTTCAAGTTCATTTGTTTCTAACAATGTTAACAGCTTATTTTTTTCTACTAGTAAATTCTCCTTACGAATTTCTCTCTCAGCATTACCTATTTGAGCAGTTAGGATGTACTCGTTTAATACTTGCCTTGCCTTTTTCAAGTTAATCTGCGCTGAGGTTACCGTAAGATCAAGTAATTCATTTTGAATAAAATCCTTAAAACTCGTTTCAAAATTAGCTAAACCTGAATTTTCCATCACAAGTTGATGTTCCTTGGAGAAACCTTCTTTTTCCTTTAATGCTAGTAGACTTGATATAGGAAAAAGTCTTGGTTGTCTTATTCCATAGGCTAACAATTGATTGCCCACATACGTTTGAACAATATCTAACTCTTCTGCAGATGAAGCAAGATCAGCAGCATTGATTAAAAAGAACATTTTATCAAGCTCAAATACATCTTTTACTCGACCTAGCTGAATGAGGAACTCCCGATCCGCTTTTGAAAATGCATGATTATAATAAGTTACAAAAAGTATAGCATCTGCATTTTTTATATATTCGAATGCAACTCCAGTGTGTCTTGCATTAATTGAGTCAGCACCTGGAGTGTCTACAAGCGTAATCCCTTGTCTAGTTAAATCACAATCATAGAAAACTTCTATCCATTCAACAAAGCATGATTTTTCTTCATTTGCCACAAAATCCCCAAATTGGTCTAAACCAACAAAAAGTATATTACCTAAGTGATTCTTTGTTTGCTCGTATCCAGAATAAACTGCCTTCAAGAAGCTATAATGCGGCTTTTGTTTTGGTTCAATAAAATCCCGTGCTAATACGTTTTCGATATGTTCTAAGGCATTTGAAATTGATGTAGACTTGATATTAAATTGATGTAAAGAGTGTTTAAGGTCGCCTTCTATTTGATTTAAATCTTTAAATTGAATTCTAACTGTTCCATGAGGAAATTCAGTCGACACAGGTCTAATTTTATTAATTGTTGCAGTTGTTGGATTTGGTGAGACTGGTAATAGTTTCGTACCCATTAGTGCATTAGCAAAAGAAGATTTCCCCGCACTAAAAGCACCAAACAACGCTACTGTAAAGGACTGGTTTGCTAAACGTGCTCCTTTTTCTTTTAGTTGCTGAACAACTGTCTGTAATCCCTTGATGTTTTTTAATGAATCTGTCACAGATTCAATTTTAGACACCATTTCCTGAGCATTTATCTTTTTTTCTAATTTTTTGTCAACTGTAATAATGTCCTGAATTTCCTCTTTTTCATTTTCCTCTAATTCTGGATTTTTCGTAAAAACTAAGCTCTTAGGCTTCGTTTCAAATTTAAATGAATCTAATATAGATTGCTTTTGTTCTTCCACACTTTTATTTGGTCCTTCAATAAGGGTACTCGTTAACTTTTTCTCTATCTCTTGCTGCTTTTTTTGATATTCGGCTAGATGTTGAATGGACTCATTGTATTTCTCAAATAATGCTAATTCAATCATTAGATTTTGAAGTGTCTCTTCGTTAATATCATCTAAGACTTTTATCCACTTTTCTATGATTTCGAGAGCAACAGACTTGTATTTCCTTTTGCATTCTAAAGCAACGTCATTCGTAAAATGTAAAAGGGCATCACCAGATATCTTAGCCCCCTTTTTTACAAGACTTCGAATATCATTAGGTTCAAGCCCAACATTAAATTGATAAACATCATTTAACAATGTTTCAGGCAGGTTATTTAGTTTGCAAAATTTAGTCAATAAATCTTTCACATGCCAATCAATTTGTGCGTTTACTTTCTCCATCAAATCTGAATAAAACGCATATAATCTTTCTTCTTTTTCTTTTAAGGTTTTTTGTTTAGTTAAAATAAACCCCACTTTAAATTCTGGCTGTTCAGCTTCTAAAAACTTTTGAGCGAGTTCTCTTGTTTCAAATGGCATTAAATATGCATTGTCCAAAAGTTTAGTCAAATCTTTTTGAAATAAAGACTTTTTTTGCGAAACAATGGAATGTTGTATGGATACCTTGCTTTTTAACTCTTCAATTTTCGAAAACACATTAAGTCTTTCTTCTGTAGTTAAAGTAGATATAGTTTCTTCCCAACTACGAACTTCTTCTTTGTTTTTTTGTTTTCCCCAATTCAAATGGTCATCAATTAATGATTGAGAGGATTGGAAAATCCCCTTAAGTAATGCTTCATCACGATCTTCCCAAATATAAGTCAAGAAAGTTTTCAAATCAGATAATTGATTATGAACAGACGTCTGCTCTTTCAAACTTGTATAAAAAATCCCAGAAGGATATACCCCCCAATCATGAAATGCTTGTTTCACACCTTCTTGAAATTCTTGAAATGAAAGCTCATCCTCTTGATGTTTATCGATTTGATTTATGATGAGGTAAAGTGGCTTATTCATTTCTTGTAATTTTTTTGTGAAATGAAAGCTAACCTCGGATTGTACATGATTATAATCCATCATATAAAAGACAAAATCCGCTAAGTGAAGTGCTGATTCAGTTGATAACCTATGAGCTTCATCTACAGAATCAATTCCAGGTGTGTCTAAAATAGCCACTCCATTAGGAATGTAAGGTGAATTAGCACCAATTTCAATCCACTCTACGTCTTGGCCGTCTAAGCAAAACTCTTTTATTTCTTCAATATTGTATGGAGCTGGAAATTCTACTACATCACCGTTAAATAAATAGACACGCGCGATTTCTTCATCTGACCTTACCTTTACTAAATTAGCACTTGTTGGTATAGGACTTGATGGTAGAATGTCAGATCCAACTAATTCATTAATCATACTTGATTTCCCTGCAGAAAAATGTCCGCAAAATCCAATACTAAATTCTTTATCAGTTAATTTTTTTATGAGTTGTGTTATTTTCTTTGTTCTTTCAACATCTTTAGCTTTATCAAACTCTAGATAAAGACCTGTTAAGTTTGTTAATAATTGCTCACCAGTTACTATCTTTTCTATTTGATCTATTTTTTGGCCCATGACTTACAATCCCCTTTTTAAATCCAGTAACATACTTCAATTATTTATTTTACTGTAAAATTGAATTTATTCCTATCATTAAACAAAGAAATACATAAAGGACTAGAAAAGAAATCTAGTCCTGCACTTTTTTCATTCGAAAAGGAGCGAATCGAGAAACCGTCTCAAACTTTTCTTGATAATCCGTTTCTGCGATTAATGCCTTTTCTTCCATAGGAATTCGAATTGAGAGCATCCATAAGTTTAGTAATGAAAAGATACCTGCAGTCAGGTATGCCTGAAACAATAATGGAATTAGCAATATTTCTGCAATAACTATTACATAATTAGGATGCCTTAAAAACTTATAAGGACCTTTTTTTATGATTGAGGTATTTGGTAACACGATGATTTTCGTATTCCAATACTTCCCAAGTGATAGAAGAGCCCAAATTCTGATGATTTGTGTTACCAAAAAAAACAGGAGTAGAGTTGGCCAGATTAATGATAATTCGCGATTTAATGTGGTAACCTCAATTAGTAAACTGATTAGGAAGAAGGTGTGCAAAAGTACCATGAGAACATAATGTCCCCCTCCTACCTCATAGCCTCCTTTATTCTTTAACCACTTCTCATTTTTCGAGGCAATGACTAACTCCAATAGTCTTTGGAAAATTAAGAAAGAAAAAAAGAAAGAAAACACAATTATTATTTCCCCCATTTCACAAGCAATAATTCAGAACAGAACCCTGGACCTAGAGCAGCAATTAATCCATATTCACCCTCATGGATATTCTGTTGCATAAACTCATTTAACACATAATACACAGTAGCTGATGACATGTTTCCGTGCCGCTTTAATATTTCTCTTGAGTTATGGGTCTTGAATTCACTAAAACCTAAAGATTGTTCATAAGCATCGATCACTTTTTTTCCACCAGGATGAGCGATAAAGTGGTCAATATCTCCTAATTCAAGTAAATGTTTCTTTAGAAACACCTCAACATTTGGTTTAAGCCATTCTGAAATGATTACGGGAATATCCTTTGAAAAAATAACATACAATCCATTATTTTTTACATCCCATCCCATAACATCCTCCGAATGAGGCATTAATGTAGATTGTGTATCTATGATATGTGGTATATATTCTTGATTTTCACTTCGCTTAGAAGTAGCCAGATCACCAATTACAAGCACAGATGCAACCCCATCTGCGAATAGTGAAGTACCAATCAAATTACTTTTTGAACGGTCATTGCGTTGGAATGTTAAACTGCATAGCTCCACAGATACCACTAGAACTTTTGAGTTAGGAAATGCCTTGCAGTATTCAAAAGCTCTTGATAATCCAGCAGCTCCACCAGCACAACCCAAACCCCATATTGGAACACGCTTTAAATGAGGAGAAAAGGGCAATTGATTCATGATTCTAGCATCTATACTTGGTGTCGCTAGACCAGTAGTTGATATGAAAAAAATCGCTTCAATTTCTTCGTAATCAACAGCTCCAGACAAATACTCTTTATTTGAAAGACACT
>JBFILZ010000044.1:0-19789 GCA_041611945.1 Bacillus sp. (in: firmicutes) | reverse complement strand
GTTGGCTCACCGCCCGCCCCGCGGAAAGCGAGCATCCTGCAGCTGAAATCAACAACAACGTTTAACAGAGCCATAGATTTAAAGATAACTAGCTTCTAATCCTGTTAATTTCTAGGTTAATAAGATTTGCACAATAGTATAAAAAACGCTTGGGGTTGTTGAAACAACCCCAAGCGTCTTTGTTTTGTATGTCGAAAATCTTGTTTATTATTCAGTTGTTTACTATACTACTTTCCTAATTCTAATAATAAATCGCCTGTTTGAACAGATTCGCTATCTGAAACGTAAACTTCCTTTACAATTCCTGAGAAAGTTGCTTGAACTGTAGTTTCCATTTTCATTGCTTCAGTAATCAGAAGGTGATCTCCTTTTTCAACAAGCTCTCCTTTTTTAACAAGAACCTTAACCACTGTGCCTGGCATTGTTGCGGCAATATGGTTTTGATTTTGACGATCAGCTTTCATTTTAGTTACAATCGTTGATTTTACACTCTCATCTTTGATGACTATTTCACGCGGTTGACCGTTTAATTCAAAATATAGAACCCTTGTTGCATCAAGTTGAGGTTCTCCAATTGAAACAAGCTTAACTATAAGGGTTTTACCATGCTCGATTACTACTTCTATTTCCTCACCAAGTCTCATCCCAAAGAAGAAGGTCGGTGTGTCTAATACTGAGACATCACCAAAATCTTCTACTGTTTTATGGTAATCCATAAATACTTTTGGATATAAGGCATAAGACACCATATCAAAGCTTGTAATCTGTCGATTCAATTTGTGGAATAATGTTTCCTTTAGCTCTTGGAAATGGACAGGTGTCAAAAGCTCTCCTGGTCGAACGGTAATTGGCTCTTTGCCTTTTAAAATTATTCTTTGCAATTCTTTTGGGAATCCTCCGTGCGGCTGACCTAGATAACCTTCGAATAACTCTACCACTGAATCAGGAAAATTGAGTGTTTCTCCCTTTTCATAAATATCATCTTCTGTTAAGTCATTTTGCACCATATATAAAGCCATATCCCCTACAACTTTTGATGATGGAGTTACTTTTACAATATCGCCAAATAACTCATTTACACGGCGATACATAACCTTTACTTCATCAAATCGGTCACCGAGACCAACTGCCTTAGCTTGCTGCTGAAGGTTACTATATTGACCTCCTGGCATTTCATGCATGTATACTTCTGAATGAGGTGATTTCATTCCACTTTCAAAGTCTACATAATATTTACGGACATCCTCCCAATAATGAGATAACTGGTCTAATGCCTGACTATTTACAATAGGTTTGCGGTCTGTACCTTCTAAAGCATAATGCAATGAGTTTGCACTTGGCTGTGATGTTAATCCAGCCATAGAGCTAACTGCAACATCCACAATGTCTACCCCAGCTTCAATTGCTTTAGCATATGTATATATACCATTGCCACTAGTGTCATGTGTGTGAAGGTGGATAGGAATAGAAATGGCGTCCTTCAATGCAGAAACTAAGGTATATGCCGCATTTGGCTTTAATAGTCCTGCCATGTCCTTAATTCCCAATATATGAGCACCTGAAGCCTCTAATTCCTTTGCCATATTTACATAATAGTCAAGGTTATACTTTATTCTGGTGGGGTCACCAATATCACCCGTGTAACAAATAGCTGCCTCTGCCAGCTTTCCAGAATCACGAACTGCATCTATTGCTTGAGTCATTCCTTTAACCCAATTCAAGCTATCAAAAATCCGGAAAACATCAACACCCGCCTGTGAAGATTGTTCAACAAATTCTTTGATCAAGTTATCCGGGTAATTTTTATATCCTACCGCGTTTGACGCTCGAAGAAGCATTTGAAACAATACATTTGGAACCTTACTTCGTAGGGTTAATAAACGATCCCATGGATCTTCCTTTAGAAAACGATATGAAACATCGAATGTTGCTCCACCCCACATTTCTAATGAGAATAAATCAGGCATCAGATGAGCAGTAGAGTCTGCAATATTAACTAAATCTTTAGTTCGGATGCGAGTTGCCAGGAGAGACTGATGAGCATCTCTAAAGGTTGTATCAGTCAACAATACATTTGACTGTTCTTGTACCCACTTAACTAAACCTTCAGTACCTCTTTCATCTAATATTTGTTTTGTGCCTGAAGCAATAGGTTCTAAATGTTTAACTTTAGGCATTCTTGGGAGAGAATAAATCGGTTTTTTTCTTTTCTCGATACCAGGGAACCCATTTACTGTAACATTTCCTATATAGGATAACATTTTAGTCCCGCGATCTTTCTTTTTCGGGAAAACAAATAACTCCGGTGTTGTATCTATAAACGAAGTGTTGTACTTTCCTGACATAAAATCTTCATGCTTCATTACGTTTTCAAGGAATGCGATATTCGTTTTAATCCCTCTAATTCTAAACTCTTTTAAGTTTCTGGTCATTTTAGAAGCTGCTTGTTCAAACGTAAGCGCCCATGTCGAAACCTTTACTAATAATGAGTCGTAATGAGGTGTAATAACCGCGCCCTGAAAACCATTCCCAGCATCTAGGCGGACTCCGAAACCACCACCGGTTCGATAAGCCATAATCTTTCCCGTATCAGGCATGAAATTGTTAACCGGATCCTCAGTTGTCACTCTTGACTGAATCGCATATCCATGGGTCTTAATATCATCTTGAATTGGAATCCCTAATTTTTTCTCATGTAAATTATGACCTTCAGCAATAAGTATTTGAGTTTGTACAATATCAATACCGGTGATCATTTCAGTAATCGTATGTTCTACTTGAACACGAGGGTTTACCTCAATAAAATAAAATCCTTCTTCATTTACAAGGAATTCAACTGTACCCGCATTTATATAATCTACATTTTTCATTAGCTTCACTGCTGCATCACAAATTTCCAAACGAAGTTCATCTGATAATGAAACACTCGGAGCAATTTCAACTACCTTTTGGTGTCTTCTTTGAACTGAGCAATCTCTTTCAAATAAATGAATGATATTTCCATGTTCATCACCTAAAATTTGAACCTCTATATGTTTAGGTTTTTCTACGAACTTTTCAACATATACTTCAGTACTACCAAATGCAGCTTTTGCTTCAGAAGATGCCCTTTCAAATGCTTCCTTAACACCTGATTCATTTCTGACTATTCTCATGCCTCGACCACCTCCACCAAGAGACGCTTTAATCATGAGTGGAAATCCATTTTCTCTGCCAAAACGAACAATTTCCTCAAGGTTTTCAACTGGTCCATCAGTCCCTGGAATGACAGGAATATTAGCTAGTTTAGCTTGTTGTCTTGCTTTTACTTTATCTCCAAAAATATTTAAATGTTCTGATTTAGGACCAATGAATATGATGCCTTCTTCCTCACATCTTTTGGCAAACTGAATATTTTCTGATAAAAATCCGTATCCTGGATGAATTGCATCTATCCCATTTGTTAATGCAATTTCTATAATCCCTTCTATATCTAGATACGCATCAATTGGCTTTTTCCCAACACCAACTAAATATGCTTCATCAGCTTTATATCTATGATAAGAACCTGTATCTTCATTAGAGTATATGCCTACAGTCCGAATATTGAGCTCCGTACATGCTCGGAAAATTCGAATAGCGATTTCCCCTCTATTGGCTACCAATATCTTTTTAATCTGCTTTTTCATTGAAGTACCTCCTAATTATTAAGCACTAAAATTTATATTTTTTGAAAATATAGAAAAATAAAATTACTAAAAAAAAGTGCTCTGTAAGTAAACAGAGCTTGCTATGCTGCTATATCCTGCGACAAATCCTTTTGCTTGCGATAATTAACAAACATGGAAATGTTAACAAGAACTCCAGCTGAAGCCATTAATACTAATAAAGAAGACCCACCGTAACTCACAAACGGTAGCGGAACACCCGTTACAGGTAAAAGTCCAGTTAACGCTCCCAAATTCACACAAGTCTGTATTCCAATCATACTTGAAATTCCTATTGCGAGCAAACTACCAAACGGGTCAGTACACTTTCTAGCCACCATAAATCCTTTCAAAACAATAAAAGATAATAATAGAATGACAAATCCTACTCCAAATATCCCAAGTTCCTCTGAAATAATAGCCATAATAAAATCTGTGTGAGCTTCAGGCAAGTAGCCTGATTTCTGGACACTATTACCTAGACCTAGACCCTTGACCCCCCCTGACCCTATTGCAATATACGAATTTATCAATTGCATTCCATCATCCTGTGGATCAGAAAACGGGTCATATGCAGCCCCAAATCTTGACATTTGCTCTTCAGTTAATAAAACGGAAGAAAGAGGAATTAATAACGAAAGAATGACTATTCCCATCATAATGAGTTTTAATACACTTTTTATGTTCATTCCAGAACAAAAGGTCATTACTATTGCGATCATAGCAATTAATATTCCAGTTCCTAGGTCTGGTTGAAAAAACACTAGCAAAAAAATAACCACTGTAAATATTAATGGAGGTAGAACTGCTGTTGCGAAATCATTTATATAAGACTGCTTCTTTGAAAAAATAGCAGCTAAATAAATGATTACTCCAATTTTAACAAACTCACCAGGTTGTAATTTAAACGATCCGAGCGATATCCAACTTTGAGCATTATTTGCAACAGTTCCTATGAAGAAAACCAAAGTTAACATCACGATACAACCAAGTGCGATAATTTTAAAAAATCGAAGGTATATACGATAGGGGAGTAACATTGTTATTAGAAAGGCAATACTTGCAATTACTAATGAAGTAAGCTGTTTTCCATAAAAGTAATCATAACTTACATCAAATTTAGCAGAAGTAGCAATAATCATACTCGAGCTATATATCATGATTAGCCCAAATAAACTAAGTAATAACACTGCAATAACAATCTTGTAATCATACAACTGAAACATTTTTTTCAGCATAAGAATCGTCCTTATTTAAATTTAATAGTGATGCTACTATCATTTTACTATAAACGTAAGAAGTATAGGGGGTTTCTATCTTTTTAAAAGAAAAAACTCAAACTATGGTTAATAGTGTGAGTTTAGCTTTTAGCTCATTATTTATTCGTAAAAGCATCATGCAATGCTGATAGCTCTCGCTCTAACGTTTCCATTAACTCTTTGCCCATATACTCTTCGACTAACCCTAACCTTACAGCAAAATCAATTTCCCTCGACAAGCCGAACATTTGTGTGTCTAATACTTCTTCATATAAAGGGCATTGCGGCATCGTTAAGTTGTCCATTTGCACTTTAATTAGCTTTAATATTTTACTAGCATCAGCTTTTAACAGCTCATACGCTTTTTCGCGATGGTCAATCGCAACCTCTAACGTCAATAGAATCCCTCCGTTCTACGAGCGATTGCATTCTTGTTCTTAAATTTTATCGTGATATGAGACAAAATGCAAGTAGAATTACCTTACTATTTACTTTCTTAGAACATGTAGAAACTAAGAATTTAGAGATGTGAATAAATCGCATTATTAGAATAGAATAGATAAACTTTATATTGGCACATTCGCATTAGCATATGACAAATTAATCATATAAGTTTATACTTTTACAAGTGCTACTTTATTTGTGAGGTGAACAGTATGGAATTAATTGTTTTATTAAAAGGTAGAGTAAAATATCCACTAACACTAGATTCAGGAGTTTGGATTTTTGATGATCGAAAAGTTGATTTAACGACATATTTTGATAAACAACAAGTTGAAATTGATGCACTTGAAGCTTATACAAAATCAGTTTCTGAACACTGGGATCGTGAATTAAAAGAGGGTTCGACTATTGCTCTCCCTTCTAAAAAGGTTGTCAAAAAGTTTGAAAAGGAGAAACTTTTAACAGGTACATTTGCAATTCCATTTCGTTATTTCTTGGAAAATGCTGAGCCAGAGAAAGATGTCAGCCAAGTGACTTTTAAAACAAGTTATGGTGAGAAAGTAATACCCTATAAAGAAGCTTATAATGGCTTATTTGCATTTTCATTAAATGGAAAAGCGCTAATTGACGGTGGACCAATGCACTTTGTTAACGGTGACGGATCTAATTTGGATTCACCAATAAAGTCCATAAAAGAAATAGTTATAACGTAAAAAGTTGAAGTCAATTAATAAAGGCAACATGGAGCCACGACGTAATTACTGAATTTCATCTTTAAAATTATCGCTCTGTTAAACTTGTTATTGATTTCTGCTGCAAGATACTTGTTTTCCGTGGGGCTGGCGGTGAGCTTCCTTGTCACTCTAGCGCCTGCGGTGTCTCACATGTCCCGCTGCTCCCGCCAGAATCTCACACTTTCCACTTATATCAACTCGTTTGAAAAATCAACATAGAGCTTTAACAAAACCATAAAAAAATCTACAAAATGAATGGCTTGAGGATTCCCAAGCCATTTTAGTTCGAGTATTATTGTATCTATTTATTATCTAGAGGTACTGTTCCTCTTATGTTTTACTTATTTATTCTAAACAATTAACATCTACAAATGTTATAAAAGATCCGCAGCTAGCTGTGCTAATCCTGATCTTTCTCCTTTTACGAATCGAATATGACCACTTATTTTTTGGTCCTTAAAACTTTCTACTACATATGTTAATCCATTATTATATTCGTCTAAGTATGGATGATCTATTTGTTCAGGATCACCCATTAGCACGATTTTACTTCTTTCTCCAACACGAGTTAAAATTGTTTTCACTTCATGTTTTGTTAAATTTTGTGCTTCATCAATAATGATAAATTGCTCAGGAATACTACGTCCACGTATATATGTTAATGCTTCGACCTCAATGGATCCCATTCCCGCTAAAATCGCATCAAGTTCTCCAGGTTTTTTTGTATTAAAAAGATATTCTAAATTGTCAAAAATAGGTTGCATCCAGGGTTTTAGCTTTTCTTGTTTTTCTCCTGGTAAGTATCCTATATCCTTCCCTACAGGGACAATTGGTCTTGCCACTAATAATTTTTTGTATAAGCCTAGATCTTCCGTTTGTAAAAGCCCAGATGCTAAAGCAAGAAGGGTTTTACCGGTACCAGCTTTTCCCATTAGAGTAACGAGTGGAATATCCTCTCGAAGCAAGAGTTCTAGACCCATTATTTGCTGAACATTTCTAGGTTTTATTCCCCAAATCGGTTCATGATTAAAAACAAGTTTCTTAACTTTTTTACAAAATGGATCAACCATCCCCACGGCGGAACCCGACCCACCTAGTGCATCCTTTAACAGAACAAATTGATGAGGGTAGAACGGATGATTTGCAAGTTCTGTTGTGACAATTTCTCCTTTTTCATAAAAGCGGTTTAAGATATCTAAGTTAACATAAAGCTCAAGATAGCCAGTATAAATATGATCAAATTCTACCACTCGGTCACTTAAAAAATCTTCAGAATCTAATCCAAGAGCATCTGCTTTAACACGCACCAAAACATCCTTACTAACTAAAATTACCCGTTTTCCATTCACTTTTGAATGTTCTTCCAAAGACAAGTTTTTAGCTACTGCTAGTATACGATTATCGTTTGTTTTTTCCGTGAAAATTTCTTGAAGCTGATGAAAAGAACGATGATTTAATTCGATTCGGAAGGAACCTCCATTTTCAAGAGGGATTTGATCATGAAGTCGTCCTGTCTGTCTAAGTTTATCTATTAGTTTCGATACTTGTCTGGCATTTCTACCTATTTGATCCATATTTCTCTTTTTAGAATCCACCTCTTCTAAAACCACTGCTGGAATGACTACTTCGTTATCTTCAAAAGAGAAAATAGACTGCGGGTCCTGCAAGAGAACATTTGTATCTAGAACATAGATTTTACTCAAATTTCCTCCTCCTGACTAAGCTTTTCTTTGTATATAACTCATTCTTGATCAGATACTCCTCTGAAAACAATAACGGTTATATATGCAGTATTTGGTGGACAACTAGCCCAACCGTTCAAATTTATGGAGTAAAAATCACTCATCTGTTTTGTCATGTCAGGTCAGATGTTGATTTAAATATATGAGAGAATGAATAAAGATAGAAGAATTATTAAACAATAATAACAAGTATACTCTTATGCAATTCCAAAAAGGGGTGATGTTATGAATAGTAAAAGTATAATTACGATCTTTCTTATTTTTTCTCTAGTTGCCTGTTCAAATAATAACGAGGCTACAAATAATAAAAGTAGCAGAAGTGACTTTATTCATGTTAAAAATCAGACAACAAATCGTAAAGAAAAACATTCTGCTAAACAAATAGCAGAAAATTTAGTTCAACTTGCTTCTAGTGTTGAAAATGTCAATGATGCAACTGCATTAGTAGTAGGTAATGTTGCAATTGTAGGGATTGATGTGAACTCCAAGATTGACCGTTCACGTGTGGGTACAATTAAATACTCTGTTGCAGAAAGCCTAAAGCACGATCCACATGGAGCTAATGCAATTGTAATTGCTGACGCTGATACAAATGTTCGTTTAAGAGAGATGGCCAATGAAATACAGCAAGGTAGACCAATAAGTGGAATTATGAACGAATTATCTGCAATAATCGGTAGGCTAATGCCAGAACTTCCAGCAGATATATTCGAGCAGCATGCACCAGAAAATCCTACAGATACGAATAAAAAGCAACTACAAGATGGAACTGAAAATGAACTCGAGAAAGAACAACAGGACCAATCAAAGGGACATATGAATGACAGAAAAAATTCCGATGTACCTCCAACAAATAAACACTGAATCTTCTAGAATTTCCTTTTAACATTAACTAAACTGTAGCCGAAGGTGTGAGACTCCAGCGGAAGAATTGCGACTTTTAGTATCCAGCCTGCGCTAAATGCACAATTAAATTAAATCGATACATCCAAACCTTTATCCAAATTCATATAACACGCTCAGATTATTTTAATCTGAGCGTGTTAATAGTTACTTGAGTAGATAGATGATTCTATTTTAAAATCTTTCTTAACTTCTACTTATTTTAGGAGTTCATACAAGAAGTTTTATTTAAATGCATGAAAAAAGACCAAATCAAAAATACGATTTAGCCTTAGCTGTTCAAGAAATTAATGATTTCCTCTACAAAATAGTACTATTTAAGAGGATTAAATTTTTTAATTGCATTCATTACTTGACGATCAAGTTTTGCTGCAGCCTCTAAATCATATGTCTTTTCATATTTTGGTTCATCTGATATTTTCGATCCGTAAAACATTACATCACGAACTTCTTTAACAGTAATTTCTACAAGTGCTAGCTTTAAAGGAACTTGCTCCAACTTTTCGATTAAAATAGACGCTTCACCATAGATAGCATAGGTTGATTCATTTGCAATTAAGTTTAGTACAATTAATGGATTCTCTTTTATGTTTCGAACAATTCTAGATCTGTTATCTACAGCAAAGCGAATAATTTGTTGATTTGGTGCAAATACCCATGAAATGGCACTTACACTTGGACCTCCAGTTTCAGAATCAATTGTCGAAATCGTTACAAATCGTTCTTTTTGAAGTTTTTCAAATAAGCTAAAAGTCAAGGTGCTCTCTACTCGATTGGTCATCAAATTACCTCCATTCACCTAAATAATTTCGTGAGTACCATCATTTACTCCAATTATAAAACCAACTAGTGTTTGTTCGCACGTTTTCCCTTCAAATGTTCCCATAATTCGCCCTACTTTTTAAATAACTATCTAACATATTTCATGCTATACTGTTTATAAGAAGATTTCAACAATTGAGGTGGAAAGATGAGAGTTAAATGTGTGCTATGCGATATTATAGAATCCATTGAAGATGAAACATTACTTGCAAAGCGATTGAGAAATCGTCCAATTCATACATATATGTGTATCCCCTGTAATAACCGAATTGAAGAGCGAACAAACCAAAGGCTAGCGACTGGAAACTTTAAGCTCTATCAAGAAAAAAAACAAACAGATGACTGGTAATATTGAATACTATTTTTTGAAAAGCTAAACTACCACCAGAGTGAAATTATGTAAAAAAAAGCTTTTCTTTAACACATTCACAAATTATATGTCTTATTTATACTTGTGAATAATTATGTAATGGCATTGCCTTATCTGTAATTACTCATCACCTGAAAACTTCAGAGGTTCACTTTCACAAGCTATAACTTAATTTAATATCGAGTAATTCAGACTAAAAAGCCGTGACATTGTCACGGCTTTTTAGTCTGAATTACTATAAATGACAGTAACTTCTACAAACTCACTTAGCGAAAAGCAAGCATCATTTAGTGAAAATTAGCAACTATGTTTAAAGAGAAATTAAGCTGAATTCTGATGATTACTTTATTATCGATAATTTATAAACTTCTCAGGTTCATCTTGCATTTGTATAAGCATTACCTCAATGAGATCAACAGGAAACTTCATCATTTTCTTTTCTTCTTCTACTAAATAATGAATAATATATAGCTCTTCATGTTTCTCAAACTGTATATTAGCTACACCATGTTCTACCGTTAGAAGTTCATAAAATAATTTTTCAGTATCCTGTGCAGAAGTATCATCACGTCTAGCATCCGCCACTACTTTAATTGATAACCAGTTATAAAAAATATCCTGTAATGATTTCATATTGTGGAATTTCCCTTTTTAGATTGATTTAATCGAAATTTATAAATCCCAAGTACAACTAACGCAGCAACTAAACCTTCGGCAACAGGGAGAAAAATACCTAAAAAAGTAAGTGCTGTACATCCTAAAGCAAGAATAAGATAAATAACTGCTGATTTTAATATCGGAAGTTTTTTAGCAAATCCTAATTTATAAACAAGAACACATAATAGATATATAAATCCATACAATAACCACATACCAATTTCAGGATTCTCATCTACCCTAAAAATTGTGGCAAAAAACGATAAATTTTCATGTACTTCCACAAAAAACCATCCTCTCAAATAAAGGCAAGTCATCCTTAACTAAAATCATCTATGTAAGGATTATTCATTTAATAACCATGTATTTTGTTTTCTTTTTTAAATTTGGCTGTCGCGCGTCCTTCCACTTCAATCACCATCGTTTTTAAAAATCAACATTGAACTTTAACAGAGCCTTAAATTTAAGTTCTGGCGAAGCTCCTTGTTGATTTTTTAAAGAAAGTTGATTGAAATAAAAGATGTGACTTCAGTAACTGACACTAAGTTGCTACCTATAATTAGAACATTTTAAAATTATAACATAAAGAAAAGGGTTAACGGAAACGTTAACCCTAGTAAAGAAAATCTTATTGTTCTACATCAGCAAACTTTTTTCTTTTAGCCATTCTCTCACGTTCGTTTTTATCAAGAATCTTTTTACGAAGGCGAATAGACTGTGGAGTTACTTCACAATACTCGTCATCATTTAAGTACTCCAATGATTCCTCTAAAGTCATGATCTTAGGCTTCTTCATTGTCGTTGTTTGATCTTTATTAGCAGAACGCATATTAGTCATTTGCTTAGCCTTAATAATATTTACTGTTAAATCATTATCACGACTACTTTCTCCAACAATCATACCTTCATAAACTTCAGTACCTGGATCAACAAAAATTGTACCTCGGTCTTCTAAAGACAATATACTGTATAGAGTTGCTTTACCTGCGTCCATAGAAACAAGTACACCTTTACTTCTTCCGCCAATTTGCCCTTGGAATACAGGCTGATAGCTATCAAAAGTATGGTTAAGGATACCATATCCTCTTGTTAATGTTAAGAATTCTGTAGAGTATCCAATTAGACCACGAGCAGGTACATTAAATACCATACGTGTTTGTCCACCACCATTAGTTACCATATCAATTAGTTCACCTTTACGCATTCCAACTGACTCCATAATCGCACCTGTATTTTCCTCAGGCACATCAATTTGGACGCGTTCAACAGGCTCGCATTTTACACCATCAATTTCTTTAATGATTACGACAGGCTTCGAAACTTGAAGTTCAAATCCTTCACGTCTCATGTTTTCAATAAGAATTGATAAATGAAGTTCTCCTCGTCCTGATACAGTCCAAACATCTGGAGAATCAGTAGGGTCAACGCGTAAACTTACATCTGTCTCTAATTGAGCCATTAAACGCTCCTCAATTTTACGTGCTGTTACCCACTTTCCTTCTCTACCAGCAAACGGACTTGTATTTACAAGGAATGTCATTTGAAGAGTTGGTTCGTCAATTCTAAGCAGGGGCAACGCTTCCTGATTATTTATTGGACAAACTGTTTCTCCAACGTTTATATCTTCCATTCCAGATACAGCAACTAAATCTCCAGCTTTTGCTTCTTGGATCTCAATTCTCTTAAGACCAATAAAACCAAACATTTTTGTTACACGGAATTTCTTAACTGAACCATCAAGCTTCATTAATGAAACTTCTTGTCCTACATTCATTGTTCCGCGGAAGATACGTCCAATTCCTATACGACCAACATAATCGTTGTAATCTAACAGTGTAACCTGGAACTGTAGTGGCTCATCACTATTATCAATTGGTGCTGGAATGTTTTCTAAAATAGAATCAAATAAGCAATTCATATTTTCTTCTTGTTTGCTAGGGTCTGGGTCTAAGCTAGCTGTTCCGCTAATAGCAGAAGCATAGATAACTGGGAAATCTAATTGATCTTCTTCAGCACCCAACTCGATAAATAAGTCGATTACTTCGTCAACTACTTCGAGTGGTCTAGCTGATGGCTTATCAATCTTGTTTACAACTACAATTGGAGTAAGCTTTTGTTCAAGTGCTTTTTTCAATACAAAACGAGTTTGAGGCATTGTTCCTTCATAAGCATCTACAACGAGTAAAACGCCATCAACCATTCTCATGATACGTTCTACTTCTCCACCAAAGTCAGCATGACCTGGTGTATCCATAATGTTAATTCTTTTCTCTTTATATTCTATCGCCGTATTTTTCGCTAATATTGTAATCCCACGCTCTTTTTCAAGAGCATTAGAGTCCATTGCACGCTCTTCCACATGTTCATTTGTGCGGAATGTACCAGATTGGTGTAGCAATTTGTCGACCAATGTTGTTTTACCATGGTCAACGTGAGCAATAATAGCAATATTACGAATATCGTTACGTAAGTTCACGATCTCATCTCCTACTTTATATTAAAGGTTTGTCCTCTGTTCCTGCTCATATTTGTGCAGGCATTTCTTGACAACTTTGTTATTATACCACAGAGTTATAAATGTAGTGAAGGAATCTCCTATTCATTTAATATTTTTTTTTGTAAACTATAATGGGGAGGGTTTATTATGAAGCAAATAAACATCATATTTTTAGTATTAGCATTTCTTACAGCATTTTTTATGATTTTAATTGGAATTTCTGTCGGGGAGAGAAGTATCCTTGGCATTTTCGGCGCCATTATTGGGATTGTAGTAACAATAGGAGCTGGTTTTACCTATAAAAAGAAGCTTAGGGAAAAACAGTAATTTTGTTTTAGATGCCAAAGTTAAAAGCAGATTAAATGATAATCTGCTTTTACAATACTTAATTTTGTGGATTTATTTTCAGACATTTTACTAAAAAAATCTTCTAAAGACTAAAAAACCCAAAAAATGTGTTACCTTATTTATCCTAGAGTTTCATGTTTAATGGCTTTACAAAGATCAAGTATGTTTTATTTTCTACATCTTCAACTTTATATTGTTCAAACCCCATTGATGATAAAAAGGAAATCCAGTGATTTTTATTTATGGGCACTGCTGCATAAACAACTTTATGTTTCTTTTCTTGAAATTCACTAACTAAACATTCAATAATTAGCTTGCCATATCCCTTTTGACGACATAATGGATCTACTAGTATTGTGCCAATCCACGGCCGTTGATTCGATGGTGCTTGCTCTACACTATATGATATACCTATCTTTTTGTTGTCAACAGTCCAAACGAACCATTCACCGTTATATTGTTTATTTCTCTCTAAATATCCCTCAAGATTGTCATCATAACATTCCTCTGATTCCCATTCGGGGCTGCTTTTTATTAGGTTCTGAAAAAATGAAAGATCCTCTTTCTGCATCAATTGATGTTTGATGATCACTTCTCTGAACCGTACATATAGGTTTGTACAATTTCATCGTGTATGCTTGCATTGCTTGCAAAAACTGAATTTTGCTTTAATAGGTTAATGGGTTCTCCTTTAACAGTCGAGACCTCTCCTCCTACCTCATCAATGATGATAAGACCTGCAGCAATATCCCAAGGGGCTAGACGCATTGAAATGTAAGCATCCAGCCTTCCTGACGCCACATATGCTAGCTCAATGGCTGCTGAACCATATGATCGAGTTCCACGAACTCTTTTAATCAGAGGCGAAAGCATTGCGGGGTTAATCCGGTTGTTTTCAGTTACCCATGTTGCATTGATTCCTATGACAGCTTCTTCAATCTTCACACTTGTTAACTTGGGTAATTTCATATCATTGAAATATGCCCCTTCTCCCTTGCGAGCATGATATAGTTCGTTACTTACTACATCATAAATAAGACCCACCATTCCAACTCCATTTTCATAAATACCTATTGAAATGGCAAAATTCTTTTGCTGATGAATAAAATTCATAGTACCGTCTATTGGGTCTATAATCCAAATGACACCTTCTGATGTAGTTATTTGATCCCCTGAGCCTTCTTCCCCTAATATTCTATGGGTAGGAAATGTCTCGGTGATATTTTGAATAAAGTATTTTTCTATTTCATGATCCATATTTGTGACAAGATCATCTGCGGAGGATTTCGTTTTTATCATTAATTTCTTTGAGAATGAATCACGAATAATATTTCCTGCTTCCTTAATCCATCGTTTTGCATATGTATCAATCGTTAGCCAGTCCGAATTTCTCACGATTTTATCCTCCATTTTTCATATGTAATTCTTTCTTATTGTGCTCTCTTAATACAAGAAATGTTGATTAACAATAAAAAATACTTGCTTTCTGTGGTCTTGTTTTGTCTCTCCAGCTCCTAAGGAATATTCCAAGGGATGCTATTCCGGAAGGTGTTAACACCATCCACTTCTATAATCTTCGTTTAGAAATAACCATGAAACTTTATTAGAGCCTTATTATTATAAGAGTAAAGGATTTCAAAGATTAAATGCAAGTGAGGGATATCTCTCATTTACATTCAGACAGAAAAAACGAACCCTTTCAAAGGTTCGAAGGACAAGTCTTATACCTTTAAACGCATCATTTCTTGTCTTAGTACTTCTAATTTCCGTAAACACTCTGTCATTTTTTTCTTGTCACTACCTTGCATGGCTTCAAATAGGGTTGCTAATTCATAGTCTATTTCTAAGCGCAATACAGGCATTCTTATTTTCGCGTCGACTCGCTTATGATTGTTTATTACTTGTTTCATAAAGACTTCTCCCCTTTCCATAATGTTTTATTCGATCAAAAAGAATATTTTCATTATTAAACTAAATATTCTGATATTTATATTAATATATATTATGTTTACTTCTTGTGCTATGCAACAAAATTTTGTTACTACCTATCCTTATTTTTTTCACCTTCGAATTTGATATGATATGATTAGAATTAGTAAATTTATTGGAGGTCAATATGGGATTTAAAGGGTTTACAAAAAAAGATTTTGATACATTTCTAATCGATGGTTTAGAGAGTCGAATGGAATCAATCAGGGAAAATATTCAGCCAAAGTTTAAAGAATTAGGAGAGGTACTTCGACAAGATTTGTCTGCTTTTACAGGTGAGGAAATGTTTTTACATATTGCGAAACATGCAAGAAGATCTGTAAATCCCCCTAAGGATACTTGGCTAGCTATATGCCATAATAAACGCGGTTATAAACAGCATCCTCATTTTCAAATAGGTTTATTTGATGATCACGTTTTTATATGGTTAGCTTATATTTATGAGGTTCCAAATAAAGTAGGTATTGCTAAAAATTTCATAAAAAATGCAACTGAAATTTATGAGACCATTCCCTCCACTTATGTAATTTCCATGAATCATATGAAAAAAGAGTCGGTGAAGATGGAGGATGTATCCTTCGAAGATTTCACTACTTCCCTTGAGAGGTTTAAGGATGTTAAAAAGGCTGAACTTCTAATCGGAAGACATGTACTATCAACTCATGAAGTACTAAATGATGGAGATGCTTTTATCAAGTTAGCGAGTGAAACATTCAAAACACTTATACCTATCTATAAAAATTCCCTACAAACAAAATGAAATAAAAGAATGCTTCAGATTGAAGCATTCTTTTATTTCATTTTTATAATTTTAAGATTTGTATCATCTTTCGCCTTCTTCATAGTCTGATAACAAGAATAGTGACTTTCATCTTCAAATTGACCACAAATTTTCTTTTCTTCTGACTTACTGGTTACAACCTTTTTAAACTCTTGATAAGAATGGATTAGCAACTCTCGTTCTATTCCTTTTTCATAGGCTGTTTCAATACAAGAAAAAAATTTAACGACATTAACTATTTCATCTGTACTCCAATCAGTTGATATTGGATATTGATAACTCATTTATATTCCTCCTATGTCCACTCTTGGCGGATAACTTCAGCCTCTTTTATTATCCTTGAAAATAACTCTCTAACATTTGGAATATCCTTGATTCTTCCCATTGCCTGCCCTGCCCATGCAAAACCTTCATTTTCTTTTCCATCGTAAATATAACACAAATTTGCATTTCCACTGATATATTGCTTTAACGAATCGAATCCACCATTTTTCTCTTCAATTTCAAGAATTTTATCAGTCCAACTATTTTGAATGGCTCTTGCAGGAGTACCTAAACTCCTTTTTATTACGACTGTATCATTTTCTGATCCTTCAATTAGTTTGTTCTTATATTGAATACTAGCATGAATACACTCTTTAGTCGCAATAAAACGAGTTCCCATTTCTATTCCTTCTGCACCAAGACTTAATGCTGCCATTAACCCTCTTCCATCCGCAATACCACCTGAAGCAATCACTGGTATACTGACAGAATCAACTACTTGCGGCACTAACACCATTGTCCCTATATCCAATTTCCCTATATGTCCTCCGCCCTCCTGCCCTACTACCATGACAGCATCTGCCCCGAGTCTCTCTGCTTTTTCTGCCTGTTTTCTAGCAGCAACTAAAACTAATTTCTTCACTTCTATTCCCTTTAATTGTTCAAAAATAGGAGAAGGATCACCGCCTGTCATTGAAATAACTGGAACTTTTTCCTCAATGGAAACATTTAGCATATCTTCAAAAGAACGCCCATGCTGTCCAATTGCATAATTTACACCAAAAGGTTTATTAGTCTTCTCACGTACCTTTTTTATTTCATCACGCAATTCAGATGGTGTTTGCAAAGACATCGCCGTAATTTGCCCTAACCCCCCCGCATTAGAAACTGCTGCCGCTAAATCTGAATAGGCCAAATAGGCGAGTCCACCTTGAATAATCGGATATTTAATATTTAATAACTTTGTAACTTTAGTTTCCCATTTCATTTTCTATCAACACCTTTTTTAAAAATGAAAAAATATTGTTTATTCACTTAATGTTAGGATAAGGTATATAAGTAAGGCAAGTATTTATTAATGATTTACCATCTTCTCTTTGCAATAGAGTAGATTAGTGCTATAATCACTTTTGTTTTATTTATCAAGATTGAATTAAAGAGGTGTAAGCGTTGAACCAAAACAAAACTCCGTTATTTACGGGTTTATTAGAACATTCAAAGAAAAATCCAATTCAGTTTCATATACCTGGACATAAAAAAGGAAGCGGAATTGATCAAGAGTTCCGTGACTTTATTGGGATGAATGCTTTATCTATTGATTTAATTAATATTGGACCTCTCGATGATCTTCATCATCCAAAAGGAATGATTAAGGAAGCCCAAGAACTGGCATCAGAAGCCTTTGGTGCAGATTATACATTTTTTTCTGTTCAGGGGACTAGCGGAGCTATCATGACTATGGTTATGTCTGTTTGTAGCCCAGGAGACAAAATTATCGTACCAAGGAATGTGCATAAATCAGTTATGTCAGCGATAATTTTTTCAGGTGCAACACCCATTTTTATTCATCCTGAGATTGATAAGGAACTGGGAATTTCCCATGGAATAACATCAGATTCAGTCGAAAAAGCACTTCATCAGAATCCAGATGCAAAGGCTGTCCTTGTCATTAATCCTACATACTTTGGTATTTCAGCAGACTTGAAACGTATTGTTGAGATTGCCCACTCATTTGATGTACCTGTCCTCGTGGATGAAGCACATGGTGTTCACATTCATTTCCATGACGAGTTACCTCTATCTGCAATGCAAGCTGGTGCAGATATGGCTGCAACAAGTGTTCATAAACTTGGTGGCTCAATGACTCAAAGTTCTGTATTAAATGTAAAAAAAGGTCGTGTTTCACCAAAACGAATTCAATCAATTATTAGTATGCTTACTACTACGTCAACTTCTTACCTTTTGCTTGCTTCACTTGATACTGCTAGAAGAAGACTAGCTGTCGATGGAAAAAAATTGGTTAGTCAGGCGATTGAGTTGGCTGAAAAGACAAGAAAGCAAATTAATGAAATTGATAAATTATATTGTGTAGGGAGAGAAATAGTCGGCTCCAAGGCTACCTTTGATTTTGACCCTACAAAACTAACAATTTCAGTGAAAGATTTAGGAATTACCGGATATGATGTGGAACATTGGCTAAGAGAGAAATATAACATCGAAGTTGAACTCTCAGATTTGTATAATATTTTGTGTATCATAACACCTGGGGACACTGAAAAAGAAACAAATACTTTAGTAAGTGCATTAAAAGAACTATCTGATTCCTTTGCAAATACAACAAAAAAAATTGAGACCGTTCAAGTTTATGTACCAGATATTCCGTTACTTGCTTTATCACCAAGAGAAGCGTTTTACTCGGAAACAGAAGTAGTCCCATTCTCAGAGTCTGCTGGTAGGATCATTGCCGAGTTTATTATGGTTTATCCACCAGGAATACCGATTTTTATTCCCGGGGAGATAATTACAGAAGAAAATTTGAATTATATTAAAAAAAATCAAGAAGTCGGATTACCTGTGCAAGGTCCTGAAGATTTTGATTTAAAGCATTTAAGAGTAATAAAAGAACACCGTGCAATCAAATAGTTTTGGTGGCTCCACGTTCTATATATTAAAAGAAGCATGCAGAAATGAATTCATTTCTGCATGCTTTATTAGGTCAAATTAATTATTTAATACACTCTTCTTTTTGTTATTTTTTTATCAGATTCACTTAAACAGCTATTACAATTAGCATACAATGTAGTCACTTTTTCTTCTTCGAAGTGGTCAATTGTTCTTTCACATTTCTGACAAACAATAATACCCAAGCTATTCATCTCCCTTTTCCATAAAAGTTGAAAGCGTTTCCAAACATTCTTATACTTATAATAATATAGCACATTAATCTTGTCAACGTTCATTAGTATGACACATTATTTGATTATGTGATGTATTTTTCATATCATAAGAAAATAGCCTGTTCTCGTAAATTTATTTCTCCTTCACTAGAAACTGCCATAGTAGAACAGATACCTTTTTTATTGTAAAAGTGTTAACCATAAAATCAAATTATTCAACGGAGACGAGTTGAAACTAAAATAGTAGGCTACCCGGAAAATAAGGGGATCTTCGTTCCAGAACACTCGCTTTCCGTGGGGCGGGCGGTGAGCCCCGCGGCGATAGCGCCTTCAGGTCTCACCTGTCCCGCTAGTCCCACAGGACTTTGAATAGGCTTCCATGAATTCTCACCGCAC
>JBFILZ010000043.1:0-19919 GCA_041611945.1 Bacillus sp. (in: firmicutes) | reverse complement strand
CGTACTTCGTGCAAACGGTGAACGGGACTGAGAAGAGGTAAAGGTAACTATCTAACAAGGGCTACTGGTCTCAGTGGTTTCTCCGTTGGAATCCCCTTCCTCAAAAATCCGTTAGGATTTTAGGTGGGGGAGGATGTCAAGTATATATATTAAATTATGTTGATTGAATATCTTGCTCTAGCAAGCTACTTTAAATAGTTTCATTACATGAGTTTTGCCATATAGTATTCTTCCATAAATTCGCCATTAATGAGTAATGAATCTCTTTTTATTCCTTCAATTTCATATCCCATTTTTTTATAAAGTGATAAACCAGCCTCATTCCGAGCGACTACCGTTAATTCAATGCGATGGATATTATGTTTTAATGCCCATTGTTCCAATTTTTTAAATAAAAGAGTCCCAATCCCGTTTCCTCTATATTCCTTTAGTATTCCAATAACTACGTAAACAGAGTGTTTATTTCTTCTTGCGCTTCCTCCAAAAGACAATAAGAACCCAGTCAAATCAGTATCTTTTTCTGCAACCAAAATAGTGGAATTCTCACTACCATTCATTTCCTGAATCATCTTAAGTTGTTTTTCGGGCTGAAACGTTCTTTCTCCAGCTTCCCAAAGCATATATTGCGAATCCGCTTCTACTTGTTTCATAAGATTTGCTAATTTTTCAGCGTCTTCGGTCTTTATTTCTCTAACAATCATCCATTTTCGCTCCTATTCCCCATATTAATTACTTTGTTATTTTTATTAAACTGTAGGATCGTTAAATAAACCCGACTTTTTATGTATCAAATTTTTAATAGTCCAATCGTATCATAATCAACTTTTGTTGAGAACAGACAGCTATCTCATTTATTCGTCTAAGTTGTAGTATCATTATGATGGAGTATCACTAAATAATTAAAAAGCAAAAAGAATGCGAAAGCAGCCTAATAAAAATTATGTGATAATGTATAAAAATTTTCTCATTACATGGGAAAGCTATTACAAATCGTTTCATTTTTGTGTATGATTAGAGATAATAAATGTATAGAAGGAGAAATATAAATTTATGATCCATTTAACTTGGGAAGAAAAGAACGCAACAATGAAAGTAAAATGTACTCATACTAATGCTGCAAAATATATGGTTGAAAATGTCCTGACTCCTGGAAAAGTATATGAAGTTATAAATGAAACAGAAGAGTTTTATTTTGTAAGAGATAATACTGAAACTGTTGGTGGATTTTATAAAACATACTTTGAAGCAGTATAGATTATAGAAATTTATATTCTATAATCATTATTTTTGCTGTGATTTAGGTGTTTATGGATTATTGTTATTAATGCATCAATCGTCAGTACTAAATAAGCCTAATTTAAATTAAAAGATAGGTTGTATACACGGACCTATCTATTTTATGTTATTTTGACTTTTACTAACAATTTTGAAATAGTTTATTTGTTTTTTAATAATAGGATCTGTTAAACTTTGTTGTTGATTTCAGCTGCAGGATGCTCGCTTTCCGCGGGGCGGGAGGTGAGCCAACTCGGCACTTGCGCCTTCGGTGTCTCACCTGTCCCGCTGCTCCCGCCGGAGTCTCGCACCTTCCATTTCAATCAACTTCGTTTGGAAAAATCAACATTGAGCTTTAACAGAGCTTAGTAATAAAATAAGGCAAAAAAGAGGGATAGAATGAAATCAGATTTATTGGAAGATAAAATATTATCACGGAAGACTTTTGCAATTATATCTCACCCGGATGCTGGTAAAACAACACTTACAGAACAGCTGCTTTTATATGGTGGTGTCATTCGTGATGTTGGAACAGTAAAGGGAAAGAAAACAGGGAAATTTGCAACATCTGACTGGATGGAAATTGAAAAACAGCGTGGTATTTCAGTTACTTCAAGTGTGATGCAATTTGAGTATAAGAATCGAAATATTAACATCTTAGATACTCCTGGTCATCAAGATTTTAGTGAAGACACGTATCGAACTTTAACAGCGGTAGATAGCGCTGTAATGGTTATTGATTCAACAAAAGGTATTGAAGACCAAACTATAAAGCTTTTCCAGGTATGTAGAAAACGTGGAATACCAATTTTCACTTTTATAAACAAGTTAGACCGTGTTGGGAAAGACCCATTAGAACTATTAGCAGAACTAGAAGAAGTACTTGGGATTGAATCGTATCCTATGAACTGGCCTATTGGGATGGGGAAAGAGTTCTTGGGGATATATGATCGTTTTTACAATCGAATTGAACAGGTAAGGGTAGAAGAAAAAGATCGATATATTGCATTAGATGAAAAGGGTGAAGCACCTTCAGATTCCCCTATCGTTCAGTCTGAACTGTATACTAAATGTTTAGAGGAAATTGAACTTTTATCAGAAGCAGGTAATGACTTTTCCCATGAGCGCATTCAAAGAGGAGAACTATCACCGGTGTTCTTTGGAAGTGGATTAACTAATTTTGGTGTTCAGACGTTCCTTGATACCTATGTAGAATTAGCACCTTCTCCGCAGCCTCGTCAGTCTACGGATGGCGAAATTGATCCAGTCAATACACCATTCTCAGGGTTTATATTTAAGATACAGGCAAATATGAATCCGGCCCATCGTGATCGTATAGCTTTTCTTAGAATTTGTTCTGGTAAATTTGATAGAGGAATGAGCGTGACCGTTTCACGAACAGGAAAACAAGTGAAGCTCTCTCAATCAACTCAATTTATGGCAGATGATCGTCAAATTGTTGATGAGGCAGTTGCTGGTGATATTATTGGTCTATATGATCCAGGTACTTATCAAATTGGCGATACCCTTGTCGGGGGAAAAGATCTTTTTCAATATGAACGATTACCACAATTTACTCCTGAGCTATATGTTAAGGTAACAGCGAAAAATGTATTGAAACAAAAGCAATTTCAAAAGGGGTTAAATCAGCTTGTTCAAGAGGGAGCAATTCAGCTATTTCGTTCAGTCTTGATGGATGAGTATATTTTAGGCGCAGTTGGTCAACTTCAATTTGAAGTGTTTGAACATCGGATGAAGGGTGAATATAACGTAGATATCACTATTCAATCAATGGGTTCTAAATTGGCTAGATGGACTGAGAATGAACAAGTATCAGAAAATTTATCAAGCTCTAGAAGCATACTTGTTAGAGATAGATACGGAAAAACGGCGTTTTTATTTGAAAATGATTTTGCACTAAGATGGTTTCAGGAGAAGAATCCTGATTTAAAGCTATTTGACCCAATGGATGTATAAAATCATTTCTTATCGTTTCCCATTTCATCCTTAAAAAGGAGATTGTCATGTCTATTTCAGACCATCCCGAATTTTACAATGAACGTGAACGTTTGAAATTCACAAAAAACTATATCGAAACCATCATTATTGCAACTGAATCAACAAAAGAAACTTATCGTGAGAAGATTTCTGAAGCGTTTCAGGATTTAGATTGGTTGGAGAGTAGTTTGGGCTACACAAATGTCTTAACGAATTCGCAAATCATGGAACGTACAGCTGAAGAAGTTCGTAATTTGAAGAAGATAAGATCGAAGCCTTATTTCGCTAGGGTTAACTTTAAACAAAACGATCGTTCCATAGAAGAGCTTTTGTATATAGGAAAGGCTTCCGTCTTTGACAGGGAATCTCAACAGCCTATCATAGTAGACTGGCGATCACCAATCGCCAATGTTTATTATGATGGGCGTTTAGGTTTAGTCGAATACGAAGCTGAGGGCGAAGTGTACGAAGGGTACCTCTCTTTAAAGAGGCAATATGAAATTGAAGATGGATTCTTACAGAGTTTCAGGGATGTTGATCTCACTACAAATGATGAATTATTACAAGAGTCATTAGCTAAAAGCTCGGACAACCGATTAACTGAAATTGTTTCAACGATACAGGCGGAACAAAATCAAATTATTAGGGCTGACTTAAATCGACCTATCATTGTACAAGGAGCAGCGGGGAGTGGTAAGACAACGATTGCCTTACATCGAATTTCCTACTTCATCTATACCTTGGGACATAATTTTAATCCGGAAAATATGATGATTATTGCACCAAATAGATTATTCATAGATTATATCTCTGAAGTATTACCAGAGCTTGGTGTAGATCGCATTCGGCAAACAACCTACATTGACTATGTCCAGGATTGCATAAAAAAACGAATAAAAGTAATCCCTCAAGAGAAGAAATTGATGGAACTAGTTCAGGCAAATGAACAGAATTCTCAAAGAATAAAATGGATATCTACATTTAAAGGCTCTCTCCAATATCAGCAACTATTACAGGAATATATGAAAGAAATTGAAAATACCTTTTATCCTAGTCAAGATTTCACAGTTGAAAAATTCCGACTTATGACAGCAAGAAAAATTCAAAATCTATTTGAAAATGAATACAATTATTTACCTTACTATCGGAGATTGGATCGGATAAAAAAGATTCTTCAGGGCGATGTTAAGCGAAAAAAATCTCAAATCTTACATAAAGTACAATCCATTTTTGATCATAAGTTAGACAAAGCACTGGCAGTTAAAGACCCTTTGAAGAGAAGGGTGGTTGTTTCAACCTGCATGGACGATAAGTCCTTACGTTTAAGTAATGTTGAAAAGGAAATAAGAGTATCCGTCAATCAATATATGAAAAATTTCCCAAAGATTAGTTTATTAGATTATTATGATGATTTTTTTAATTCAGACCGTTTTTCCCGACTTGCCAAAGGGGTATTAACTCCATTTGAGGTCAACGAGTTTCTTGCTTACCAAGCTACTTTACAACAGAAAAAACAGTTTGAAATAGAAGATTTGGCTGCATTATTATATTTACAGCATTATTTATATGGAGTTGACCCAGAATTAAAGGCTAAAAACATTGTCATTGATGAGGCACAAGATTATAGCTATTTTCAATTTTATGCCTTAAAATCTTTACTTGGAACAGATATGTTTACAATTGTTGGCGACTTAGCTCAGGGAATTCATGCTTATCGGGGTATGAATGACTGGAAAGTTTTGGTTGATAATATATTTCCGAGAGCAAATTATGTTACATTGCAAAAGAGCTATCGTACAACAGTTGAGATTATGAATGTAGCCAATGAAATACTTAAGCTAATGGGTGAAGACATTCCGAAAGTTGAGCCAGTTGTTAGACATGGTTGTAAACCCGCTTATATCCAATGTGAAACTTGGAGTGCACTTGTAGAAAATACGAGTAAATTAATCCTGAGTCAAAAGCAGGAGAATATGAAAACGTTTGCCATTATCACAAAGACTGAAAAAGAAGCAAAAGTACTAGATTCTTTATTTCAACAGGACAAAACTATTGAAACAAAGTTATTAATTGGGATGGAAGGAATGACGAAGGAACATGTGGTCATTACACCTTCCTACATCGCAAAAGGGTTAGAGTTTGATAGTGTGTTTGTTGTCAGTATGGATGATACATACACTGTAAATGATGTTGATGTAAAATTATTATATGTAGGTATGACAAGACCCTTACACAAATTAACGCTCCTTTCTCGTACTAGAGAACATTTACTTTTAGATTTCGTGAAGTCCAATCTTGTTGAAGAATGAAGAAAAAAATTAAGTTTTTTAAATATTTTAGATACAACAATATTAGTAAAGTACTTTCTTTTTGTTACTTAGATTCCTGCGATTAGATGGAAACAATGCAGATAATCCTATAAAAATACATCCATAATTAACGGTGTATCTTCGGAAACTAGAATTTCATTCTAATAATAGAGGTGTGTATAAATGGAAGTGATCATACAAACTGAAAGACTACTTCTTAGGGTGTTTGATTCAGGGGATGTAAACGATGCAAAAAGTTTTTGGGGTGACGATGAGGTGATGATTAATTGTTTAGGAGCCATTTCGTATGAAAGACTACCTAAAGCAATTGATTCCTACATTAATAGTCATGAAAAACACGGCTTATCTGTATATGCAGTAGTTGATAAAAGTACGGATAGGGTTATTGGGGCTGCTGGGTTTAATGTCAGAAATTCACTAGAAACGGTCGAACTTATTTACCACTTTTCTAAGGATTCATGGGGCAAAGGGTTTGCGACGGAATCTGCAATAGCTTGTGTGAATATTGCTAAAGCAAATGGTGGGGTAAAGAAGATTTATGCTTCTGCAGACCCACTTAATGGTAAGTCTTTAAAGATATTGGAAAAAATCGGATTTGACTATAAAGGTATGAAATGGTTTGATGATACAAATCAAGAGGAACCATATTTTGAAATGGACTTAGACCAAGATTAACTTTGAACATCCATGTAGGCATTTATTTTAGCCTTAATAGTATGTAGGTAGTGATCGTAAAAAAGTAACAAACAAATAAGATCTATAAAGTAACCAAAAGGCATCTTAGATTTAATCTGTTGATGCCTTTTTTGACTTTAGAACCCTGATTGTTATTTTAGTCTACAACAATGTATCCGATCATTGGTCCGTTATGGTCAATATCAGGATGGGCCGTACAAATTAATCGATAAGTTCCTTCCTTTGTGAAACGAACCTTTATAACTGTTTCTTCACCTTTTTTAACAACGCCTTTTACATTTGTTCCCTCAATAAAAAAAGGATGTTCCTTTCCATTTACCCCGTAAATCCGTAGATTTATTTCTTTATCATTTGGGACAACAATTGTTCCTGGGTCCCATCGATAGGATTCAATCTCTTTGCCAGATTCATCTTTTGATGAAAATTCTCCGGTAACCATTTGAAAAGTGTAAATCTCTTGGTCAGATAATGTGTTACTTGCAGTTGGAATTGCACCTGGATTAAAGAATAAAACTCCACAAACGATAACGATCAATGCCAACGTTACACTAATAATCCAAGATTTTCTGATAACTATAAACCTCATCAATTTTCCTCCTTAAGCCCGTCTACTAATATCTATGTAAGAGGCAGGGAAGAATTGTCCTTTTTTATAGCGGAGTACGAAATTTCATGAAAATTAAAGCGAAACGTAATTTTCAAGAGATGGAAAAAATGACGATCCTTTTGAAATTATATGACAGGCTTATAGGCACACTTCTCCAAAAGAAGCATACTGTATACCATATTTAATGTATCTGAAGGGAAGATGAACTAGATGCCATCTATTATAGGCGCTGTAAAAATTGATAGTATTAGTGATGGAGCATTTACAATCGGCGATACTTTTAGATTATCACCAAGTGGTTCGTCCCATGATAAAGGCGGGGAGGGCTCATTTAATACGGGTGATTTTTTGGTAATCTTAGATAAGGTAAGTGCTGTTAATGGTAATGAATTAAATATACTAGATCAATTTACCCTATCAATCAACCCGCTTAGAAAGTTGTAATGGAAAATCTTAAAGGTCGTGTAAGTTTAAATGATTATTGTGTGATTGACGAGTTTTAAATAGAGAATTTTTAAGCAGGGTTGTAGATTTTCATTGAAAGGATCTTGCACCTTCCGTTACAATATTTTTAGAATTCAACTTTAGGTTTTCCTTCACTAAAGGTACATGGTTTCTCGAATGAATCACAAAAATCGAATGGTTTCGTTTTTGTTTAATACAGACGATTCATACCATTACTTGACAAATTAACAATGATAGCGTAAGATTATAATCAAATCTAATTCTTGTATGTTTTACTTTTTAGCTATTCACATATTATAAAAAGTGATCATCTAAATGGTACTTTTTATAATATGTGAATTTTTTTATGGGAAATTAGCATATAATAACAATATTGGAGGTTTTCGCTCTATGAAAACTGGAACAGTAAAATGGTTTAATGCAGAAAAAGGATTCGGATTTATTGAAGTTCAAGGTGAAGAAGATGTATTCGTACATTTCTCTGCTATCACAGGAGAAGGATTTAAGTCTCTTGATGAAGGTCAAAAAGTCGAATTTGATGTAACTACAGGAAACCGTGGACCACAAGCAGAAAACGTTGTTAAGCTATAACAAAAAATAGGTATGAAGGCTTTCTGTAATAAGGCTTTCAATCTTAATACTTGTATAGGGGGCAAAGGTAATGGTATTTGGTAAAAAACCAATGGAAGAAATAAAAATGGCAACTACAAAGGTTTGGGAGTGTACCTCTGACACATGTAAATGTTGGGTACGTGATAATTTTAGAAGTAGAGATATAACTACATGTCCAATTTGCAAAAGCGAAATGGAGATTTCATCTAAAGAACTACAAGTTATTCATAACCACTCCGTAGCAGAATAAGTAACCCTTCAGAGTTTCCGCAATTTCTTTTTCAAGTAACTCCATTATCCTATTTTAACTTTAAATCTACAACAGAATTGTATATACAGTTTTTCCTAATCCTCACTGGCATGACTTAAGAGTCATAAGGATGGACGAGAGGCAGGGCTTTCATTGTTTTAGGAACACAAGATCAAGTTAAAAGATATGCTACTATGTAGTTTAAAAGCATATTCTTCCAAGTGACTATACTGCTTAATAATAAAAAACATCTATCAAATTTTGATAGGTGTTTTTTCAATTCAATTCAAAATTGTTAGTTTACGCAGGGAAATTGATGTTGACTATTTATGAATACTTAAATGATTTTGATTAATAAAATTAATCAATTGGTCGGTTGAACATCCGCATAATAAAGGGTAGGAGGGTAAAAGTGAGAAAATCAGCATTTGAGGTTGCAAAGGTTTGCATCTCAGTAGAGTATCCTAGTAGTGATTTTGCTATTTTAGCTGGTAGTGCTTCAAGAGGTGAGGAAACATCAACTTCTGATTTGGATATTATTATCTTTGAATCTAACGTTAAAAGTTATAGAAAAAGTTTTATTCTTCATGGCTGGAGAATTGAAGCTTTCATCCATAATTACCAGTCCTATCTATTGGAATTTGAACGGGATAAGCAAAAAGGAAGGCCCATTTTGGGAAATATGATATCCGAAGGTATACTACTTATTGATAGCATCGAGTCTTTAAAGGTGAAAGAAAGTGCTATTCAACACATTTCTGATGGACCTATACCTTTATCCAAGGAGTTTATACAAGCCTCTAGATATTTTATGGGAGATTTGTTAGATGACTTAATTGATTCAGAAATCAGGGACGAAGCCCTAATCACAATTAATAGTCTTTCATTGCAGGTTGCTGATTTTATTTTAAGATTGAATAATCAGTGGTCTGGAAGAGGAAAGGGTTTAACAAGAGCACTACGTTCTTTTGACGAAGAGATGAATGATGAATTCTTTATATCTCTTAACGAATTTTATATTAATAACAATAAAAAACCCTTTGTGGATTTTGTTAAAAAGGTGTACGAACCAATTGGGGGTTTCTTATTTGAAGGTTTTTCTACTGAATAAGTGGTACGATTATCCAAAAATATTGACTTTGAAGGGTTTTTAAAGGGAACTTCCTAAACGGAGTTCCCTTTTTTTAAAGAATATAAAAATGTAAGCTAATGTAGTCAAGAATATTTGTTTTTTCAAGAATTAATATTCAATAAATGTTTGTTGTAACGGAAGCAGTTGGGGTGAGACTTATCCGAATTACTATTTGCGTTTAGTCTTATTCGAAACATTGTGGAAATAACTAATCAGGTGAAAGGGCAGCAAAAAGGTAGTTTTGTAACGATACTGAAATGAACCATCCAGCAAGTCCGAGAAAATCGAACATCCTAGAGCAGGCATCAACAAGGATGGTACTACGGTACTTAGTGATGAAAAAGTATGAACGGTTAACAGCTCTATAAATTAAGAAAAGTCAGTGTATTTACCCATTTATTTATTTAACTTAGCAATAAGAAAATTCAGCTCTAATTTTAGCTGAAACTTTTTTCAATCCTGCTTGTATAGGTGTAGATTCGCCTGAACTATATGACATGATTCTTCCTAGAGGATATACGTGGCTTGTTTGTTCTTCGACGATTAAATAGGGAATTGGATTAATTCTTACACCCATTTGATTTGCTAAAGAAAGTGCTTTGAATTGAGCATCCACGATTGCTTTTTGAAGCGTTTGATTGTAAATATTTTGATCGTCTTCGACCGTGAATTGAATGTTTGCAACACTATTAGCACCACTTCTGACAGCTGTATCAATTAATAGTCCTATTTTATTCAAGTCCTTTATTGTTAGCTGAAGCAGATGAGTTACCTTATACCCTCGTAGAACCTGTACTTTTTCTAGATACTCATATACTGGATCTATATGATAATCTACTGTTTGAATATGTTTTTTCTCTAATCCTAGCGAAATAAATTGGTGCATTATCTTGTCAATTACTGAAGCATTTTCTTTTTGAATAATTGTTAAGTCTTTTCCCTCTGTTATCGCCCCAATTGTAATTAATGCTTGATTTGGTTTTATTTCTACTTCACCTGTCCCAAATACGTGTATACCAGCGTTCGAATGTTTAAGCAATGAAATCACCCTTTCATCATCAATACCTATTAATATGAAAATTAGGTGGATTTCATCACTACTAATAAAAAGGATCGGTTAAACAAAAAATTATAGCATCAATAATGAGCTTGAATATCACTTATTTTATGAATAATGCTGTTCGTCATCATATAATTCCTCCAAGGCAGTTTCGGCAGCTTCCTCACTAGAAAACAATGCATCATCTTCCTCAATTAAGTGAAAGGTTTCGTGAAGAAATAATGCAAGTCTTTGTGGGTCATGAGGATGCTGAACTAGTTCTGCTTTTTTTACATTAGAGACAGAAGCTGTATGTGGATTATTATAAATAACATAAACCTCATCTCCAGGTTGGGCATTTTTATAATCAAATGTACTCAATTAATTATCAGTCCTTTCATTTAGTTTCTTCGTTATTATTTGTAATAACAAAGTTTTGTATGAGCATTAAGATTTAATTGGATGAACAATAGTGAAATTCCTCATAATATAGTTAACAACTACCAAAGAATATGTGGTGAGTCTTTTGACAGAAAAAGAAAACCATTCTAAACAAAGACATATAGGGGCATTTGTGTCACCTTATAGTACTAATCTAATTCATATGAGTAACCCGTGGATAACTGCTTGGTGGTCCGCGGCATTCCCGGGGTTAGGACATCTGATGCTATGCAAGTATGTTACAGCCTTCTTTCTTGTTAGCTGGGAAGTCTTTATAAACCAACTAACAGGCCTTAACCAATCTATTTTATATACGATGATTGGCGATTTTGAAGCTGCAAAATCCGCTCTAAATATTCGGTGGTTTTCCCTTTATATTCCAGTGTATATATTTGCTATTTGGGATAGCTATGATAAATCATTGAAACTAAATAAATTGTATATGCTTTCTAATAAGCAAGGTTTTGAAATCATTTCTCAATCTATGTCAGTTCTTGAGTTGAATAAATTGCAAAAGCGAAATCCTAGTCATGCTATTATATGGTCCTTTTTAGCACCAGGTTTTTCTTATATCTACTTAAATCGAATTCCTTCGGGATTTATAGTCACTTTTTGGTTCGTCATTTTTACATATATGTCTAATGTATTATCAGCTGTATTTTATACAATGGTTGGAGATTTTAGTTCGGCTACCACTAGTATAGATTTTCAATGGTTCTTGTATATTCCATCCTTTTATTTATTTACTATTTATAATTCTTATGTAGACACATTAGAATCCAATAAGTTATATGAAAAGGAACAATCTCAATATTTAAAAAAAGAGTATAAAAGCGCAGAATTTAAAATGCCAGTCTAAAAGTAAGGAGATTTGAATGTATATTATCGCTTCTTTTAAATACTCCGAAGAATTAGAAGTAGCTGTAACTGAAATAGAGAGATTGGGTATAGTAAAGCATAATATTTTAGTGCTTCCTTTGGAAAAAAGCTATGGTAGGGCAATCGACTCAATGAACTATTCAGTCGGTAGGAGATCATTTGATTTAGCCGCTATATTAGGAGCCATTTTTATGCTGTTGGGATCAATATATGGATTTGTCCTGTCTTGGGGACCGATTATTTGGGCTTCAATAGGGTTAGTTTTTGGAATATTTCTTGGATTTTTGATTGATTACTATTATTCTAAATACAAGGGCGAGAAAAAGTTGGCGAATGAACATTTCACTGAGGTTTTTGTTATGACTCTTTGTAAAGCCAACCAGGCTGATCAAGTGAAAACTATACTTTGGGAACAACAGGCACTGGGCTTATGTACATATACAGGAAATACTGAACATTAATCAAACACAAAATCAGTGCCTAGACTAGTTTGTAACTTACTTGGCTAATGTCCCTAAAAAATGAGAAGATGTATTAAAGGGGGATTTAACATTGAATATAAGAAAAGTGGGTACACATAGTGGGACCTTTCATGCTGATGAAATTATTGCCTTTGTTATTTTAGATGAATTATTTGAATCACTGGAGTTAGTCCGGACGAGAAACGATGAACTTTTGTCGACTTGTGATCTAGTATTTGATGTTGGTGGTGGAACATATGATCATCATACTAATGATAAGGAGTACCGCGAAAACGGTATTCCATATGCGGCAGCAGGTTTAGTGTGGAGAGATTTTGGTCAAGCACTATTAGCAAAAAAAGGATTTCCAGAGCATTCAATTGAAAAAGTATTTCTTCATATTGATAAGCAATATATGCAAGGTTTAGATGCAATTGATAATGGTGTTCGCTTTAATCGTGAAATAATTGTCCCTGATTTAACGACTGATTTACATCGATTTAATCCAAAATGGAATAAAGATCAACATGAAACTGAACAGTTTTATAAAGCTGTTGAATATGCAAAAACATCTTTTCTTCTATTAATAGAGGATCAGCTAGCCAAAATCGCAGCGAAGGGTTTAATACATGATTCCTATCTTAATAGAGAAAAGAAAGAGATATTACTTTTGGATCAACATTGTCCTTGGCATCAAGCATTGTTAGAAATAGATGTAACTGAGGAAGTTCTATTTGTAATTTATAAAGACCCTAGAAAAGGATATTTAATCCAATCAGTTCCGATTAATGGAAACACCTTTGAATCTCGCAAGGATTTACCATTAGACTGGGCCGGGAAAAGCTCAGAGGAGTTAAATGAAATCCTTGACATTAAAGATGCTATATTTGCTCATCCAGCTAGATTTATTGCTGGTGCCAAATCGAAAGACAGCATAATGAAAATGGCAGATAAGGCAATTTCGGAATAAAAAGAAGTTTTAGTGTGGTAATCTAAAGCATTTATAAAAAGCAATGAATCGTTATTTTAATAATTCGAAATATCTGAGTTGGTGGAAATCTTCTCAATGTATAGACATACTAAACGTTCCATAATACAATAAGTTGGTTCGAAAATGAAGGTCTATACAATAGGAGGACTACATCATGAAAAAGATAATCGTTGCGAGTTTTTTATTAAGTTCAATCTTTCTAGCTGCTTGTTCAGCAGATGAAGAAAATAACGTAGTGAGTGATACTGCACCAGAACAAGCTACTGAAGTTAATACTAAGGTTGAACTTGTTAAATTCCACATGGAAATAATTAATAATTTTAATGATGAGTATCAAACATACATCGCTTATGGAAATGCAGTTTCAGCACGTGAAGGTGCACTTGCTGCTCAGTCAGACATAGAGGTTGCTTCTGAAGATAAGCCAACTTCTGAAGAATTAGCTGAACTTGAAGAAGCGATTCAACTAGCCAAAGTTGCTGCACAAGGTATTGCAGATTCATCAGCAGAAGAGATCCGTAATTTTGCCATTCCTACGGAGTTAGAACAATCAAGTGAATCTATTAAGTCAGCTTTAGATGACCTTGCTAAGTTCTATGAAGGAATTGAAGCAGACATTGAAAACTCTGTTACAAATGAAGAATTCTTTCAATCATTTAATGATAAAATGGGTAAGTTGTTTGAACAAGCGGACCTACCAGCACCTAACTATTTTAACGCTTTATCATAATAATTTTAAAAATCGAGACTCTTTTGAGTCTCGATTTTTTATTGTTTACTATATTCCTTTTCTTTTTCATCTTTTATTTCAACTGCTCTAAAAGAGTTTGGGAAAAAATCCAAAATGAAGTTAGAAGTATGTTTTAAGCTTGCTTCTAGTTTATCCGATAGATGAGAGAATCGTTCAAAAACGACACCTTTTAAATGCTCGATCTGTCTAGTAATTTTTTCGGTTAAAGCTTCTTGGTGATTAATACGTTCCAATATCACCTGATGGAATACCTCTTGCAATTCTAACTTTTCATTTAATTGTTGTTGAAGTTCTTCATGTCTTACTAACTGAAGACTAATACTTTTTAACATTACTTCGTTATCCTGCATATTACGGGCGATTTCTTGAGTGATATGATCTTGATTTGAAAGTTGGTCTATGATTACTTGATTTATTAAATCATTACTTTCTAATTTATTCTTAAGATCATGATTTAGCTTTTCGACATTTTCCATCTTTACTAGAGTGGCTTGATTTGCAAGTTCTTGATTTATGATTTGATCATTAAAATTTAATAGGAGTTCATCTTGTTGGGTAAGTTGAGAACTAATTATACTAAAATATTCTTCTTGTTTTTTTTGATTATCGCTGATATTTTGATTAATTGATTTCATGGATTTAGTAGCTTTTTCGTTTGCATCTTCTTGTTGTTCAATAAATTGTTTAATATAGTTTGTTCGGTATAGGTTTTGATTTGGACATTCTGTCTCAGTTGAAAGAGAAATAAATACTTTCGGCAAAAGATCTTTGTTTTGATAAATCATCAGGAGACACTCCTTTATTTATATACGAATGTGAATAATGAATCTAAGTTGGTCTATTCTATGTATATGCAAAATAGGTCGGAGCATGTTCCTATTATTTTCTTAGAGGAAAGGCTCTATTAACTTTGTGTTGTTTTCAATACTTCAGAATTCTGGCTTTCCGCGGGCCGGACGTTGTACTTACTCGGGTTCTTGCGCCTTTGTTGTCGAGGTGCTACCGCTGGACATTGAACAGAAAGCGAACTTTGACGGTAAGAATTTTCCTTTTAGTAGAAATCGATTCTATTTTTTCGCTTAAATATGTATTGGAGAAAAAGAATGAGACAAAATAAAAGTGTTACATAGTAACAAAATATTAATTAATAATCGGAGGCATGAAATGATAAAGAAAATTCTTATTTTTATGTTAGTAGGATTACTCGCTTTCCCTATTTTCTCAAGTGCACAAATCAAAATGTTTAAAGAACCACCTTTTTCCCATTACAAAGTATCTCCTGGTGACTCTTTTTGGTTTATTGCAAAACGCTATGGATTAGATTATCAAGAATTAATGAGATTAAACCCAGATGTTGAGCCTAGAAATATGCATGTGGGTGAAGTTATCAGACTAAAAGCAGATGCTTCTAATCATAATGCTTTTGAAGATCAAGTTGTTCAACTTGTGAACCAACAAAGATCGAAAATTGGGTTAGGTGCCTTGACACATCGTGCTGATTTAAAAGCGGTAGCCCATAAAAAAGCGCAAGATATGATTAATTCAAATTATTTTTCCCATACTAGTCCTAATTATGGGTCTCCTTTTCAGATGATGAAGACCTTTGGTATCAGTTATACAACCGCTGGTGAAAATATTGCAAAAGGTCAAAAAACTCCTCAAGAGGTTATGAACGCTTGGATGAACTCACCTGGCCATAAAGCTAATATATTAAAAGCAGATTTTGATACGATTGGAGTAGGATTTTACCATGGCGCTTGGGTTCAAATGTTTATTAAAGCCAGATAAGTAAAACTCCTTCTGAAAAAGGTCTCCCTACGAGGGAGATTTTTTTTAACCCTTTAATTATAAATATTGACATAATATTTCGACAGCTTTACACTTATCTTAAGTTACTAGTTGCTAGATAGATAATAATTGAAATAAATGAAAAGAGATATTGTCCATGTATATTGAACCAGATCAAAAGATTGGGAAAAACGCAATGTATCTTGCCCTTATGGGAGCTGACATTGATGAATTGTTTATTAAACAGTTGAGAGAACAAGGATTCATTTTTTGTCAGGGGAAAACAGGATCAATGGAAACTCATAAAGTAGTAGCTGCGATAGAAACAGCTGCAAAAGCCAATGTTGTCATTGAAACTAATGTATATAGGGAAACTCATGCATTATATCATGCCATTATGGAAGCATTGCAAGGTGTAACGAGAGGTCAAGTTTTATTAGGGTCTGTTTTAAGGACAGTTGGTCTACGATTTGCTGTTATTAGAGGAAAACCATATGAGTCTGTTGAAGAAGGTGAGTGGATTGCTGTTGCTCTTTATGGAACAATTGGTGCACCTGTAAAAGGTGCGGAGCATGAAGCAATAGGTTTAGGTATAAATCATATATGATTCATTTGCCCATAGTTGCAGTTAGTTAATAGGGGGCTATATCAAATAAACTTTACAAGTTTTTTGATATGGCTCTCTTTTTATTTCGTGTTATTAGAAGTACGATTGCTCCACGTTGGGTTAAGTTTTTCTGTGTATTAGTAGGAAATCGAATTATTTGAATAATAAGGGAATAGGGGTAGGAATAATGATTGAATTAACTGGTCATTCTTTAACAATTGAAGAGGCGAGAAGAATAATTTACGGAGAAGAACAGGTATTTGTAGGTGATGAGGTTTGGACAAAAGTCGAAAGAAGTCGCTCAGTTGTTGAGCAAATAGTTGAATCAGAAGAAGTGGTCTACGGGATAACGACAGGATTCGGAAAGTTTAGTGATATTCGAATTCAGCCTGACGATGTAGATCAACTCCAACTTCACCTCATAAGAAGCCATGCCTGTGGTGTCGGGTTACCCTTTCCAGAAAAGGTTTCAAGAGGAATGGTACTACTCAGAGTAAATGCACTATTAAAAGGTTTCTCTGGCGTCAGAAGGATCGTTTTAGAGCTACTATTAGAGATGTTGAATAAACAGATTCATCCCATTGTTCCACAACAAGGCTCGCTTGGAGCAAGTGGTGATTTAGCACCACTTTCACATATAGCATTAGTTTTGGTTGGGGAAGGGGAAGTAATCTATAAAGGAAAGAGAATGTCCAGTGAAAAAGCCTTCAATAAAACAAATCTATCCCCCATTCAATTAAAGGCTAAAGAGGGTCTTGCCTTAATAAATGGAACTCAAGCGATGACTTCGATGGGCTTAGTGAACTATATTGAAGCCACCACATTGGCCGTACAAGCAGATTGCATTGCATCAATGACATTAGAAGGGCTCGAAGGAATTATTGATGCTTTTGACGATGATATTCATCAAGCAAGAGGGTATAAGGAACAGATAGAAGTAGCCCAAAGGATAAGAAATATATTGGTTAACAGTCAATTGACAACTAAACAAGGTGAGAAAAGAGTACAAGACGCTTATTCTCTGCGATGTATCCCTCAAGTTCATGGTGCATCTTGGCAAGTATTGTCTTATGTGAAAGATAAACTTTTAGTGGAAATGAATGCTGCTACTGATAATCCGCTCATCTTTAATGAGAATAAAGTACTTTCTGGTGGTAATTTTCATGGCCAACCAATTGCATTTGCAATGGATTTTCTAACTATTGCCATGTCAGAATTCGCGAACATCTCTGAACGAAGGATAGAGCGACTAGTGAATCCTCAATTGAATGAACTACCTCCTTTTCTTAGTCCGTCTCCAGGGCTTCAATCGGGAGCTATGATAATGCAATATTGTGCAGCTTCTTTAGTTTCAGAAAATAAAACATTGGCACACCCTGCTAGTGTTGATTCAATACCTTCTTCAGCTAATCAAGAGGACCATGTTAGTATGGGGACAATAGCTGCAAGACATGCTTATCAAGTGATTCAAAATGTCAAAATGGTGTTAGCCATAGAACTAATCTGTGCATTGCAGGCCGTAGAATATCAAGGTGTAAACAAGATGAGTTCAGTTACAAAAAAACTGTACCACGCCGCAAGAAAAATTGTACCTAGCATCATTGAGGATCGAGTGTTTTCAAAAGATATAGAGAAAGTTACCTCATGGTTAGAAAAACAAGACCTGCATTTATTTTTAGAAAAAGAACTCGGGATAAAAGGAGATTTAAGATAAATACAACATATATGATAGGAGCATCGACCTAAATGTAAGGGGGGGAAGGAAGCAGGACACCGTATGCTACGGAATAATCTAAATTGAGAAGTTGTTTAAAAACCAGAAGCCCTTTTTGTAAATGGTGGTATAGAACAGGCTGTTCGCGGCCATTGAAACAGATGGAATGGATGTTTAGATGCTTAAATCTAAAATGAATAATCGAGATTCTTTCAAAAGAAAAGAAAGTTGCAGCACTTTATTTTGTTGAGATTGACCAAACACTTGATTTCAGGGACATGATGTCTCGTATAGCAGTATTAACGATATTATGTTAATATATGGAGTCCAAATTAGTAAAAAAATTATTCCCTCGTAATAAATTATATCAGAATATTGGTAACTCACTGTACATGGTTATGGGAAATTTGGTAAGATAAGGTTATATGGGGGGAATAACATTGGATCAATTTAAACAGAATTTAGAAAAATATGCTGAAACCGTAATAAAGGTAGGCGTAAACATTCAACCAGGTCAAACATTAATTGTAAGTTCTGATATCAATAGTGCACCTTTTGTAAGATTAGTTACTAAAAGTGCTTATAAAGCTGGAGCAAAACTAGTCCAAGTTGAATGGACAGATGAAACGGTCACTCGTATTCGATTTGATGAAGCAAGTGATGAGTCTTTTCTTTTTTCTCCATATTGGAAAGCTGAAATGCTTGAAAAAGCCTGTGAAGAAGGAGTAGCCTTTCTATCTGTTATCTCCGCGAATCCAGACTTATTAAATGGAGTGGATTCAGTTAAAATTGCAAGCCTCAATAAGGCAACCGCAGAAGCGAGTAAAAAATATAAAAAATACATAATGTCTGATAAAATAAGTTGGTCAATTGTGGCTGTTCCCTCTCCGGCATGGGCTGCAAAGGTATTTCCAGATTCCGCAACTAGTGACGAGCAAATAGAAAATCTTTGGAATGCTATTTTCTCGGCAACCCGTATTTTAGATAATGACCCAATAGCAGCATGGAATGAGCATAGTCATAATCTAGAGTCTAAGGTTCAGTATCTAAATGAACAGAAATTTAAATCCCTTCATTACACAGCAGAAGGTACCAATCTAACACTTGAGCTTGCAGAAAAGCACCTTTGGGTGGGACCTGGAAGCACCAATAGTAATGGAGATCATTTTATTGCAAACATGCCTACAGAGGAAGTATTTACAACTCCAAAAAAATCAGGTGTAAATGGAATAGTTAGTAGCTCTAAGCCCCTAAATTATGGTGGTAATATGATAGAAAACTTCTCTCTTACATTTGAAAATGGCCGAATTGTTGATTTCAAAGCAGAACAAGGGTATGAAACCTTGAAGAAATTAATAGAGACAGATGAAGGGTCTCAATACCTTGGAGAAGTAGCCTTAGTTCCCCACGATTCCCTAATTTCAAATACTGATATTATCTTTTTTAACACCTTATTTGATGAAAATGCCTCACACCATTTAGCAATTGGAAATGCTTATTCATTTGCTGTGGAAGGTGGAAAAGAAATGTCAGAGGAAGAATTGATAGAAAATGGAATAAACAGAAGTTTAACACATGTAGACTTTATGATTGGTACAAGTGACATGGACATTGATGGAATTAAAAAAGACGGTAGTAGAGTCCCTTTATTCAGAAAGGGAAATTGGGTTCTGTGATTTTAGTAGTGGGCAGGTTGCGTAGAATAATATGGTGATTCAAGGGGTATTTTCACTTTTCGCCTAATACATATGAATACATCCTAAAAATACAATAAACATCAACAACTAGTTTAACCAAGCCATTAAAAAGAGACGCCGATGAATCGGCGTCTCTTTTGCGTAAAATTGAGGCGATAGTCAGCACGCCACATCGTGCATTTTGCT
>JBFILZ010000042.1:0-20181 GCA_041611945.1 Bacillus sp. (in: firmicutes) | reverse complement strand
CTTCCATGAAAATACTCCAGCGTACCGATTGAACTGCTTCTAGAGTAAGCTTCCTGAAATCGGGACGTCTGTAAATAAATATCACAATTTCGTCATACAAGAAACTGTTATTCCTCTATAGCTCTGCCCAAGCATTCGAGGAGTCGCGCGTCCTTACGCTTCAATCAACTTCGTTTGAAAAATCAACATTGAGCTTTAACAGAGCAAGAGCTAATTATTAAGAAACGACAAATGACAACTTTTATATAAAGAAATCCTTATAATAAAACATTGTGACTAATGCACTCATTATGACATATAATAGCATCCCCATTTTGATTGGGCTTAGCTTAAAATTGAAAACACTTATTTCTCCGCCACCCCTACCTGTTATACCTTTATTATACCCTGTAACATAGTTTGTACTTTGTACACTGTTCATTTGAAACATCCACGTTATGCCGAAAATTGCTAATCCCCCAAGAAACATAATTTCAATAAACTGCAAACCAACTAAATATGAGACAAACAAGATTAATAAAGCTTCAACACATATTGTCCCGACAATGATCATTATTTTCATTTATTTACATCTCCCTTTTATTTTTATACGTTTGGATCAGGATTAAAGTTTCAATATTTTATTTATCTTACTATTTTTGGTGGAAGCAGAATGAATAACTTATTTCTAATTTAAGCATTCTATGGGTACATAATTGAAATCATGGAGGAATTTTTTGATGCAAAAAAAAGAGAAAGTGGACGCTTCAGAAAAAGAGATGTGCCAGTCGATTTCAGAAGATAAAAACTTTTGGAATGAACTCCATATCATGGTTGAAGATGGAATTACTATAAGTCGTGAAGAGGAAGAAGCAGACCATTAAGAATGGTCTGCTTCTTCTATACAGTAACTTTAACCATTTCTTAAAAAACACTCTATTTCGATGGCCAGTTATCAGTTTCCCTTTAATTCAATGGAGGGTCCACCACCATCTCCACCATTATTATAAAATTGTGGGACTTTTCCATGAATTAATGGTGCTCCGATTGGAAATGTCCTTTCGACCCTTTTAATATCAGTAGCAAAAGGAATTATTACTTGCATATGGACAATAACTTCAATAGAGATTAGCATTTGTGAATTATTTATGCCTTTATCTTTCGTTTCAATAATAACTTGAGTCTGACCCTCTCCAACAGTTGTAAACTTCACTGGAATCTTTGGTCCCAAATTACCTAAGATCGCCATTTCAGTAGCTAAACCTAATGGGATTTCTCTAATAATACCAGAACCTAAACTATCCTCACTTTCATCAAGCTTAGCATCTGTATAGTTCTCCAACTCATCTAGTTTACCGTCTTCCGCCATCTTTAAATACTTATGAACTAAATTAGTTATTTCATATTGGACTCTGTTAACCATTGCTGTATCTGGATTAACCAAAGTTATTTCATTGTTGTTATCTTTATGAATAATAATCAACTTTTCTACATCAATTCCCTCAATCATTTTCTGATCAACCGCTTTGTTTATAGCAAGAGTTGCTATCCGTTCTATTTCTAACTCAGCATATTTTAACAATGTCGGTTCTATTCCCTTATTAACAATCCAGAGCCCAAAGGCTGTTGAAAACATAAAAAATACAAACGATATTAATAACACATAGCGAAAAGGCAATGGACCTTTTCGCGGTGGGTGCATTCCTCTAAATTTCGCCAAGCTGATCCCCCCTACATGTTATATGTATGCTCATCCCACTAAGGTTAAGCCAACTTCATCTTAAAAATTGTATAAGTCAATTAATATAAAAGGCTTGAAACTGACACCACTGTCATTTATAATAAGTGACAGTGGTGTCAGTTTAATTAAAGATGAAGGGAGATTAAATTATGAAAAGCCATCCTAAATCTAGATTGTTTTCAAATAAATCCTATTTATGGTTAATTGCATCACAAACTGTATCAGCATTAGGTGATTGGTTAGATATTCTTGCAGTTCTAACTCTTGTAGCAGTGAAATGGAACGCTTCACCAATTGCCGTTTCGGGTGTAATGCTCTGTTTTGTCGGTCCGATGATTTTAATTGGACCTTTAGCAGGTGGAATAGCAGATCGTTTCGATAGGAAGAAAATAATGATTATCTCTGACGTTATTTGTGCTGTATTAGTTATTGGGGTTGCACTATCCTCGTCATTGTGGCAAGTTTACCTATTAATTACCCTAAAAAGTCTATTCGTGGCGTTTTTCATGCCTGCAAAAAATGGAAAGTTAAAAGAAATTGTTCATAAAGATGATATACAGATGGCCATGAGCACTAGTAGTATGATTGACAATGGTGCAAAAGTTCTCGGACCTACCTTAGGAGGATTACTAGTTGCCTCAATAGGAATACAATGGGCATTTTACATAGATGCAATAACATTTATTTTATCGGCTATCTTTTTAATTGGAGTCCCGAAATCCAGATATCTTGTCAATGATCAACTATCAAATAACATCAGTATATTTTCAATAAAAAAAATGATAAATGATATGAAGGACGGCTTGTTCATATTAAAGGCTACTCCTGTCTTACTTATTAGCCTCTTTTTATTTAGCTTTGCCTTATTAGTCCTTCAAATTGCCGATACACAATTCATGGTGTTAGCGCGTTTGATTTTTGAGGATCCAACAAAAGTTGTGGGCTTTGCAATGGCCTTTAGTGGGATTGGCATGTTTATCTCATCTGCAGTTATATCCAAAATGAAACTCCCTTCAGTGCTAGCAACTACATCCATTGGTGGTATTGGGGTTGGATCAGCATTTGCTTTTGCTGCGTTAATAAGTGAGTTTGATCAACTACTTGTCTTGTTTTTGTTTCCCTTTTTATGTCTTATTGCCGGTGCTGCCTTTGGTCTTGCCTCGATACCGTTTCATATTAATGTCCAGCAAACAATTCCTGTTTCTAAAACTGGGCGTGTATTTGGTACAATTGGTAGTATAACAACAATTTCTTCGTTTGTTGGAATGACAGCAGGTGGTGTATTATCTCAACTATTTGGCGTTATTCCAACGTTTATTATATCCGGAACAACTTTGATTTTCATGGGAACTATCATGCTAGTAATAAAAGAACGTTATGAAAGCAGGGATTTAAATGTCACCTAAAGTGACCGAGGAATACAAGGAGAACCGAAAGCTAGAAATACTCAAAATCGCTAAGAAAGTTTTCTCTGAAAAAGGATATGAGCCTACAACGATGAAAGATGTTGTAGAACAATGCGGTCTGAGTCGAGGTGGCGTTTATCAATATTTTTCATCAACAGAAGAAATGTTTAGAGGAATTGTAGAACTTGATGATAAATCTTCTGAAAAAGAATTTATAGACATGATGTCTTCACCTATCCCTATTTGGGAATCGTTATTGAACATTGTGAATAACTACCGTAATGTCCCAACTAATAATTTTACTGCCGTTCAATTTGAATACACCGTTACAGGTTGGAGAGATCAGGATCGACTGCCCTATATACTTAAAAGAGCAAAGTACTGGAAAAACAACTTTATCTTGTTACTTCAGGAGGGCGTAGATAGAGGAGAATTTAAAGCAAAACAACCCCTTCAAACCATTGTAGATTTTTTACTAAATGTATTAGATGGAATTCTGCTGCATCAGCAACTTGGTGGTCATAAAGTCATGGATATAGACGGAGAAGTAGATGCCCTGATTTTTTATTTAGAAGCCATTCTATTAAATAAAAGCAATGAAGTAAATGGTGACTGAATCATTAATCCTCATTTTTTTATGAATTCCATAAATATTTCGCTAATGCGAAATATACAAGAGAAAGGTGAGGGGCCCTAGGTAAGTGAGAACTTTTCATTACATCCAAGACAAGTTCTAACGAATTCAACGATCATGATACCCTTGTTCTTTCTCGAGATTCTGTCAGTAAATATCCCCTTGAGATTTTCTGAAACAGACGAAAATAACCTGTCAAATCCACTTTGACAGGTTACACTGAAGCAATATCCTTTTGTAGTATTATCCATCAAAGCATTTTTATTAAAGCCTCTCTACCTATTGTGCCTACAGTAATTCCAAGATTTTCAGCCTCAAGCGTTACTGATTCTAGCGGAGCTTCAAGGAGTTCATCGATCGTCCGTACTCCAATCGCTCTTCCTGCTATAATTCCTCGATCCTTCAACTTTTCATTTAACAATGCAACATCCAAAGCACCACACATAATATAGCCGTTCTCTGTTGTAATTGCCATGAAATTTGTCTTAGGGAGTTTCACTGTAATCGCTGTAAACTGATGTTGTCCAATCATAATTGGTGTCATTATGACCATACTTTCACACCCTTCCCTACTTCAATTTATGAAGATAAAAGAGAATCGTGTCAGCTACAACGACATTCTGCTCAATTTCCACTGTAACAAATCTCGCAGCATTTCTGGTAAGAAATATTTTTTTTCTTCTGCATGAGTAATCTCTGGATAAAGAGTGCCAAACGTAAACATATCTAAAGTTGCAACTGAATAATTTCTGTCATGATCAATTGGTTTCCCATGAACCAAGATTTTTGTAACATGAGGAAAGCCATCATCTAGAATAACGGTTTGAACGTCAACTCCATCATAAGCCATTTTGCCTAGGACCTTTCCTCGAAATCCAAACCCTTTCATTTTCAGTTGTTCCATTCTTAGAGTAGCCGCTTGAAGAATGACCTCCTTCAATTCAGCACCTCGTAAAACAACTAAACAGGGGTTAATTGGGTGCGGACATATGCTATGCAAATCTCCAACAGTAATTTCACCTTTTGAAAGTGATTCTAGAAGAACTCCACTATTTACCATACTTATTTCAGCCTCACACCATTCCCTCATAGCTTCTGCCAGTAATTGAGGAAGCTTTGACGCTTCAAACCAACTTACGGTAAGTTCCTCAGGTGTTGTCGTAACGCTCAAATTTAAAGATTGTTTTGCATTGAGTGTTTCATCCAGAATCATAGAAATTGTTTCATGACACCCTTCTATATTTTCCATCGAAAAAACGGTTGGGATTATATCAGTTACTAGTTTATGTTCACAGTCAACTTGTAATTTTACATACCCTACATGATGACCAAACTTCCCTGCCGCACATAGCATTGTTTTCTCCACTAACATACCTTGCTGAAGAATGTGATGTGTATGAGCGCCAAGAACTAAGTCAATCCCCTCTATTTCTCTTGCTATCTTTTCATCATCGGTAATACCAAGATGAGAAAGTACCACAACAAAGTGAACACCCATCTCGTTAATCTCCTTAACGAGATTTTGGAGAAGTTCGAATGGATCTTTAACATCCCACCCTAAAAGTTCATAAAATTTTTGATATGGAACTGTAAGTCCAATTATTCCTAGTTTTAGCCCGCATTTTGTTTCATGAATGGCATAGGGCTTTATCCAATTTGGAAAAGTATCATCCATTAATAAGTTTGCTACTAACACTTCAAAATTTGCATCTGTGTAAAGATCATCAAGTTGTTCTTTTGATAAAGTGATTCCTTCGTTATTTCCTATCGTTACATAATCATACCCAATCTTATTCATTAAACGTACGTTTGCTTTTCCTAGACTTGCTTCTGTAATAGGAGAGAATCGGTCCACATGATCACCAATGTCAAAAACAATCATTTCTTCTCCATTTTGTTTATGTTCCTCTCTCTTTTCATTAATAAATCGGACGATCTTTGGCCAGTTTTCAAAATGACTATGCAAATCATTAATGTGATACAAATGTATGTATTGTTTCACCGCCTCACCCCACATCCTTATTCTTTATATATGTAAAAGTCCATCAAAGATTAGCTTCAGTCCCACAGCTAGTAAGAACACCCTTAATAATTGAATAATGGTTGTTGGCTTTAATCTAGCATTTATAAAGGCTCCAGCTTTGGCCCCAACCCATGCACCAGGTACAAGAAACAATGCTAGCAACCAGTCTATATTCCCAAGATAAAAATGGGTGATTGATCCAGTTATAGCAGATAAGAAAATAATAAACATAGATGTTGCAACTGCTATATGTGGTGGAAATCTAAACAAAATGAGCATTGCTGGCACCATTAAAGCTCCACCCCCAATACCAAATAGACCAGAAGTGATTCCTACAATGAATGCAATACAGACAGCCAGGAAGATGGAATATCCATATTCATAGGTTTCACCTGACTTACTCACGAATGTTCTTTTCACTCCTTTAATTGGATATTTTAGAGGCTCAATCTTTCCTTGAACAAATAAAATGAAAGATATGAGTATAATAAAAAATCCGAAATAAAGTGTAAAAGTGTTTGTATCTATATATTTATTAATCCAAGATCCAACAATAGAACCCGGACCACTACCAATAAAAAATAATAATCCACTTTTAATATCTACAAGGCCCTTTTTATAATAAGACATACTTGAAGACAATCCAGTTACCATAACTGCTAGAATTGAGGTACCTACCGCTATTTGTGGTGTGATGTCACCAAAATACCCTAGTGTTCCTAAGAATAACAAAGCAGGAACAACAATGATTCCACCACCTAAACCGATTAGGCTTCCAACTGTTCCACCTATACAACCTATAAAGAATAATATGAGCAAATTCAAATGTTTGTAACCACCTTAAAATAATTTCTAATGCCTTGATGCCTATCCATAACATTTAACATTTCTGATAAACGTATAGAATTGTTGGTGTATATCTAGTTCAAGCTTGAATTTCATTGCAAAGTAATTGCTTAGTTCTTGTGTGAATTTTCCTTTTTATAATAATATCATGCATTGGACTCATTTTAATCAAATACAGCTTGAGTCTAATATAATAATATGAAAAATTTATGGTTCAATCATGATTATTAAACATGTAAATTAAAATATTGACTTAACAAAAAACATTGTTTAAGCTAAATGGTAATTAACAAACAAAGGCAATGAAGAGAAAAAGTAAAGTGATTATGTTTTTTACAGAGAGCTTCGGTAGCTGAAAAGAGGCAAAAACACTCATTTGAAAAATGATCTCCGAGCTTCGTACTGAACATACTTTTGTATAAGTAGGATACGACGAGTCTTGACACTCGTTATCAAAGTCACAGTATAAGAGTAATATGCTATTACTCCGTACTTGTTGAGGCAAATGGTGTGAGTCATTTGCGAAATAAGGTGGTACCACGTGGAATTTAATTTAAACCTCGTCCTTAACTATTACAGTTAAGGCGAGGTTTTTTTGTTTTTCAAAAAATATTTATATGGAGGTATTAATAATTATGAGTATATTTATTGGTGGTGCGTGGGCTTATGCAAATGGTTCATTACATTTAGGTCACATTACAGGTTTGTTACCTGGAGACATTCTTGCAAGGTATTACCGCATGAAGGGAGAAAATGTTTTATACGTATCGGGAAGTGATTGTAATGGAACGCCGATTACAATCAAAGCCAAACAAGACGGTGTAACACCAAAAGAGATTGCTGACCGTTATCATGAAGAATTTGTAGATTCCTTCGCAAAATTGGGTTTCTCATACGATACCTATACAAGAACAGATACCGAATTTCATCATAAAATCGTCCAAGATATATTTTTAAAACTACTCGGAAAAGGCCTTATTTATAAAAAAGAGATTGAACAAACGTATTGCGAATATGACAATCAATTTTTAGCTGATCGTTATGTTGAAGGTATTTGTCCTAATTGCGGTGCTAATGCACGTGGGGATCAATGTGACAACTGCTCATTAGTATTAGATCCACTTGATTTGCTCAATAGGAAATGTAAAATTTGTGGAAACCCTCCTATTACGAGGTTTACAGAGCATTTTTACTTCTCATTAAGTTCTTTCCAATCTAATTTGGAAACCTATACAAAGGAAGCCGAGAATAAAAGTCTTTGGCGTGAAAATGCAATTGCTCTAACAAAACGTTATTTAAAGGAAGGTTTGCATGATAGAGCCGTTTCCAGAGATCTCTCTATCGGAGTTAGTGTTCCCGTTTCAGGATATGAAGAAAAGAAGATTTATGTTTGGATTGAGGCTGTTTCAGGTTATTATTCAGCAAGTAAGCTATGGGAGAAGGAAACAAAGAAAGAAGTATTAACGTTCTGGAATTCTTCTACCACCTCTTATTACGTTCATGGAAAGGATAATATTCCATTTCATTCGATCATATGGCCTGGGATTCTTACTGGTCTAGGAATAGATGCATTACCAACACATATTGTTTCAAACGAATATTTGACTTTAGAAAAGAAAAAATTGTCCACAAGTAAAAATTGGGCTGTCTGGGTTCCAGATATATTAGAAAGATATGATCCAGATTCCATTCGTTATTTCTTAACAATTAATGCACCAGAGAACAGAGACGCTGATTTCTCTTGGAAAGAATTCATTTATAGCCATAATAGTGAGTTATTAGGCGCATACGGAAACTTTATCAATCGAACATTAAAATTTATTGAAAAATCGTTTGATGGAAATATTCCTCAAAAAGAAATTTCATTAAATATAAAAACTAAAATTAACCATTTATACAATGATGTAGGTAAGAGTATCGAAACTACTTCTTTTAAACAAGGTATTGAAAAAGTATTTGAAGTTGTCAGATTCTCTAATAAATACTTTGATGAACGTCAACCTTGGAAACAAATTAATGAAGATATAGAGGCTTGCGAACAAATTTTAGCAGACTGTGTTTATCTTATTGCTAATTTGTCACATATTTTAACGCCTTTTATTCCATTTTCAAGTAACAAAGTTAAAGAAATGATAAATATAAATGAAACTAAGTGGGAAGAATTTATAGTTAAATCGAAGCATTTATCGAATGTACAACCGTTATTCGAACGAATAGATCCTGTGAAGATTGAAGAAGAGTTTGATAGATTAAACAAACAAACTATATAAACAAGTGCAGGGGAATTCTTATAGTTGTGTTTCCCAAATCTCTAGTTAATACGTAGATTGTTCAAGAGTGTTTAGTCTATTCATGTTTATGGTAGAAAGTCATTTGTCTTGAAAGATAATTTGTATTATCAAGATTAAAGTTTAAGTTTCTAATTGCAATTGCACAACACAACAAAAAGGATCATTAGCCCTTATGGACTAATGATCCTCGTATTTCTAATTGAAATTACCCAATTGAACCTTCCATCTCGAACTTGATGAGACGATTCATTTCAACTGCGTATTCCATTGGAAGTTCTCTTGTAAATGGCTCGATGAATCCCATAACGATCATTTCAGTTGCTTCTTGTTCTGAGATACCACGGCTCATCAGGTAAAATAATTGTTCTTCAGAAACCTTAGAAACTTTAGCCTCATGCTCAAGTGAAATATTATCGTTTAGAATTTCATTGTAAGGAATTGTATCTGACGTAGACTCATTATCCATAATCAATGTGTCACATTCGATGTTAGAACGAGCACCGTCAGCTTTACGTCCAAAATGAACGATTCCTCGGTATGTTACTTTACCACCTTGCTTAGAAATTGACTTAGAAACAATGGTAGACGATGTGTTTGGTGCTAAGTGAGTCATTTTGGCACCAGCATCTTGGTGTTGACCTTTACCTGCAATAGCAATTGAAAGTGTCATTCCTCGAGATCCTTCACCCTTTAAAATAACTGCAGGATATTTCATTGTTAGCTTCGAACCGATATTGCCATCTACCCATTCCATCGTAGCATAAGCTTCACAAACAGCACGTTTTGTAACTAAATTATAAACGTTGTTTGCCCAGTTTTGAATGGTCGTGTAACGGCAATACGCATCTTTTTTAATAATGATTTCAACTACAGCACTGTGAAGTGAGTTAGTCGTATAAACAGGCGCCGTACAGCCCTCAACATAATGAACATGTGCACCTTCATCAACAATTATCAGGGTTCTCTCAAATTGCCCCATGTTTTCCGAATTAATACGGAAGTATGCTTGAAGAGGTGTTTCTACCTTTATGCCTTTCGGAACATAAATAAACGATCCACCCGACCAAACAGCTGAGTTTAATGCAGAGAATTTATTATCTGTAGGTGGGATTACTTTACCGAAATACTCACGGAAAAGTTCCTCATTCTCTTTTAGTGCTGAGTCCGTATCTTTAAAGATAATCCCTAACTCAACTAGATCTTCTTGCATATTGTGGTATACAACCTCAGATTCATACTGAGCTGAAACACCGGCAAGATATTTTTGTTCAGCCTCTGGAATACCTAGTTTATCAAAAGTTGCTTTGATTTCCTCAGGTACTTCATCCCAAGAACGCTCAGACTTTTCAGATGGTTTTACATAATAGGTAATCTCATCAAAGTTTAAGCTAGCCATGTCTCCGCCCCATTGTGGCATTGGCATTTTATAAAACTGTTCTAATGATTTTAATCGAAAATCTAACATCCATTTTGGTTCACTTTTCATTCTTGAAATTTCTTCCACAATTTCTTTTGTTAGACCTCGTTTAGACCGGAAGATGGAGACGTCTTTGTCCGCAAAACCATATTTATAATCCCCGATTTCTGGTGCTTTTTTAGCCATTATCGTACCCTCCATTCTCGAATTGAATAATACAAACTTCAACTGACTTTGATTATTCAATTTCTAATTTTTAACCTTGATTATTCATCCCTTTTTCCATGGCTTTCCATGCAAGAGTTGCACATTTTATTCTTGCTGGGAACTTTGCAACGCCTTGTAATGCCTCGATATCTCCTAAATCAATCGAATCATCATACTCTTTACCTTGCATGATATCGGAAAAGGTTTTTGAGAGTTTTAGCGCAATCTCTATAGGTTGCCCTTTGATCGCTTGTGTCATCATAGAAGCAGAAGACATTGAAATAGAGCAACCGTCACCATCAAACTTAACTGCTGACACTTTTCCATCTTCAATCTTCATTTGAATTTGAATTCGATCTCCACAAGTAGGATTATTCATATCAATTGATATATTTCCATCTTCGAGCAACCCTTTATTTCTTGGGTTTTTATAATGATCCATAATCACTTGACGGTACAGAGTATCTAAATTATTAAAAGACATTACCGAAATACTCCTTTGTCTTTATTAAACCTGTTACGAGTTTATCAATATCATCTTCACTGTTGTATAAATAGAAACTCGCTCTTGCTGTTGACGAAACCTTAAGCCATTTCATCAATGGTTGTGCACAGTGATGTCCTGCTCGAACTGCAATACCATCAGCATCTAAAACTGTTGCAACATCATGAGGATGAACATCATCGATTGTAAAAGTAACAAGTCCAGTCCGCTCTTTTGGTCCAAAGATTTTTATACCTTCAATTTCAGCTAAGCGCTCTGAAGCATAAAGGGCTAATTTACGGTCATGAGCGTTAATATTCTCAAGACCAATATCCTCTAAGAAATCAATAGCAGCACCTAAACCAATTGCCCCGGCAATAATCGGAGTTCCCGCTTCAAATTTCCAAGGTAATTCCTTCCAGGTGGAATCTTGAAGTTCTACAAAATCAATCATTTCACCGCCAAATTCAACCGGTTCCATATTCTCTAGGAGGTGTTTCTTTCCGTAAAGAACACCAATTCCAGTAGGTCCACACATTTTGTGCCCAGAAAATGCGAAAAAATCACAATTTAAGTCTTGAACATCAATTTTCATATGTGGGGCACTTTGTGCACCATCAACGACCATAATTGCTCCATTTTGATGCGCAATTTCTGCCAGTTCCTTAATCGGATTTATTACTCCTAGAACGTTCGAAACATGCATAATTGAAACAATTTTAGTATTAGATGTTATAGTACTTCTTGCGTCCTCCAGAGAGATTGTACCATCCTCTTGAAGCGGCATATATTTAAGTGTTGCACCTGTTCTCTTAGCGACTTGCTGCCAAGGAATAATATTACTATGGTGCTCCATAAAAGAGATAACAATTTCATCTCCAGCAGTCAATTTTTCACGAGCGTAACCTACTGCTATAGTATTTAATGCAGTTGTTGTCCCTCTTGTGAAAATAACTTCCTCAGCTGAGGCTGCATTGATGAATTTTCTAGTTTTCTCTCGAGCACCTTCATAGCCGTCTGTAGCTCTTGTACCTAGAGTATGAACACCTCTGTGGACGTTAGAGTTGTATTCTTTATAATATTTTTCAAGAGTTTCAATTACACGGTATGGCTTTTGAGAAGTAGCTGCGCTATCTAGATATACAAGCGGTCTACCATTAACTTGCTGATCTAAAATAGGGAATTGGCTACGGATATCTTGGATATCCATTATCTCACTTTCCTCTCAATAACCTCTACTAACAACTTTCTTACACCCTCAATTGGTAACTGCTTAACAACAGGTGCAAGGAATCCATGAATCACAAGTCGCTCTGCTTCGACTTTCGTAATGCCTCGGCTCATTAAATAGTAAAGCTGTAATGGGTCTACTCGACCAACTGAAGCTGCGTGTCCAGCTGTAACATCATCTTCATCAATTAAAAGAATTGGATTCGCATCACCACGTGCTTTTTCACTAAGGATTAACACACGAGAAGATTGTTGAGCATTTGACTTTGAAGCACCGTGCTCAATTTTCCCAATTCCATTAAAGATACTAGATGCACTTTCTTTGACAACCCCATGTTTCAGAATGTGACCATCAGAATTTTTACCATGGTGAATGATACTAGTCGTGAAGTTTTGTTTTTGATCTCCACGGCCAACTGTTACTGTTTTTGTATCAGCAATCGAACCATCACCGATTAAATGTGTAACATTTTCAGAAATCGTGTTTCCATCATTCATTAACCCAAGAGCCCATTCAATCTTACCATCGCGCCCAACAACTCCACGACGATTCACATAGGTTGTAATGCCTTTTGCAAGACTATCAACGGCACCAAAAGTAACTCTAGCATTTGCTCCTACAATCACTTCAGCAATGATATTTACAACAGCCTCACTTGTTTCAGATGTTGAAATATAATTTTCAACATAAGTTACTGAGCTATTGTCCTCCGCAACGACAATCACGTGATTAAAAAGGTTTGCTTCTGCATTGTCATGTACATAAATTGCTTGCAATGGAATATCCACTTCTACATTTTTAGGTACATATACAAAAGCTCCACCGTTTACTAAAGCTGCATGCAAGGCAGTTAGCTTGTGTTCGTTTACTTTCACAGCGTCCTTCATAAAAAACTTTTGAAGTAAATCACCATGTTCACGAGCAGCAGTGTGCAAATCTGTGAAGATTACACCCTTTGTTTTTAATTGTTCAGATAAAGTTGTAAACGTAACACCTTGATCTCTTTGTACAAGCAAGTTTTTGTTTGTTTCGTCAAGATCAATAAGAGCTTTCACATTTTCAGGCAACTCTTCAATAGTTTGAATTGCCTCAGACTTTACAACATGATTTTGGAATGATGTAAAGTTCCATTTTTCTATTTTTGTCTTGTCAGGCTTTGGAAGTGGTAAACCTTCGATAGTAGCAAAAGCTTGTAAGCGAAGATCTAACAACCAATCCGGCTCCCCTAACTCTTTAGAGTAGGTACGGATATAGTCCTGATCAAATGGAAGTTTTGTTGTTTCTAACGTCATTAGTAATCCTCCTAACCGCTTACGCTTCTACTGTTTCGTCTTCGATACCTAGTTCTTGTTTAATCCAGTCGTAACCTTCAGCTTCTAAACGGTGCGCTAATTCAGGTCCTCCTGATTTTACGACACGCCCAGACATCATTACATGTACGAAATCAGGAGTAATATAGTTAAGTAGGCGTTGATAGTGAGTAATAATTAAACATCCGAAATCCTCATTGCGCATTTCATTAATACCTTTTGATACAACTTTAAGGGCATCAATATCTAATCCAGAGTCAATTTCATCTAAGATGGCAATTTTAGGTTGAATCATCGTTAATTGTAAAATCTCGTTACGTTTCTTCTCTCCACCTGAAAATCCTTCATTTAAATAACGTTGCGCCATATTAGGGTCCATTTCTAAGAGCTCCATGCTCTTGTCCATAGTACGAATAAACTTCATAAGTGAAATCTCATCACCCTCTTCACGTCGAGCATTCATTGCCGATCGCAAGAAGTCAGCATTTGTAACTCCGCTAATTTCACTAGGGTATTGCATGGCAAGGAAAAGACCTGCGCGAGCACGCTCGTCAACTTCCATCTCTAATACGTCTTCACCATCCAAAGTGATGCTTCCTTGTGTTACTTCATATTTAGGGTGACCCATAATTGCTGAAGATAATGTTGACTTCCCAGTACCATTTGGTCCCATTACGGCATGGATTTCTCCACCCTTTATCTCAAGATTCACACCTTTTAATATTTCTTTCCCGTCGATTGATACATGTAGATCTTTAATTGTTAAAGTAGAACCCATTGCTTTACCTCCATTAGTTAAACATTAGTAAAAATTTATTCATTCTCACTTTATTCTCATTCTAATCTTATACTATTTAAAAAATAATATCAAATTTTATCAAGGCTCATTGTATGTATTTAAAGTAAAGATTAGACTACTATATCTTATCAAGAAAACTTGTTGCAGAAAAATGTAACGACTCGAAGTTTGATTTTTAAAAAGGAGATTAATCTCAATATTATTATTCTTTTCCATTATGCTGAAACTCATTCAAGCACTTTATATAAGAAGAAAACCAGCTATTAAATCAGCTGGTTTCTTGTATATTTAAATAGTATAATGACCTCTGCGTTCAAAATTCGCGACAATTTTTAAGCTTTGTTCATATTCAATTTGACGTTTTTGTTCAATTTTTAATCTCTGGCTCAACTTACGGCTATACTCCTCATATCCAATTCCGTGCGACTGGTACATCGCCTTTTCCATTTCGGACGTATAGTTCAGTTGTAAATGACTAATAATGAATCATCCCTTTCACCCTTTTTTTAATACTTCCTTATTTTAACAGGCTTACTCTTGCCCCAACAAACTCGATAATTTCTGATAATCTTGAACTTTCCCTAGTTAGGTTTAGTGAGAGTTCTATAAGTCTCTGTTAGTTAATATTGCTAGGTTTTTCACCAGTTTCCTGCATATTCGCCTTTAAATCAGAGGACTTATGCATCATCTTCTTGATTTATGCATAGTTTTTGAATTTATATGCGTCTAAGTTATTGTTTTATCGATCAGATGATATAATTTATATTTCCTTCATGGTTATTTGCTCAAAACTTAAATTTTATCCATCATTCTTCCTTTAAATATTGGCTACCCTGAAAATAAGGGGATCTTCGTTCCAGAACACTCGCTTTCCGTGGGGCGGGCGGTGAGCCAACTTGGCACTTGCGCCTTCGTTGTCTCACCTGTCCCGCTGCTCCCGCCGGAGTCTCGCACCTTCCACTTCAATCAACTTCGTTTGAAAAATCAACATTGAGCTTTTACAAAGCCTAAATATTAATTCTAGTTTATTCTGCTTTGATTAATCCTTTTCTCCCTAATCTCTATTTTTGAATTCAATGTGTCTCTTATGAGCATAATCTCATATTTTGCGTTTTCTAACACAAAGGAAGGGTGCATCCAAAATTAAAGTCATGTGCTTTACTGCTTCAAGTGATTTAGCTCTGTCATACATTCTTGGACAAGAGTTACAGCTTGACTCATCGCCGCACCACCACCAAAAGCAGCTGTTACACCAACCGCTTCTAATATCTCTTCTTCAGTTGCTCCTTGGTCTAGACACCCTTTTGTATGATAAATAATACAATATTCATCCTGAGAGTATAAGCTTATACCAAGTGCTATCAATTGTTTTTGTTTCTGATCAAGTTTCCCCGCCCTAAAACATACCTCCGTAAACGCATTGTAATGGTGGGCAAGTTCCGGCATTTTTTGAGTGAATAATCCTAATCCCAATTTATAGTCATGTAAGGCTTCTTCTGTTGAATTAAGTGGTTGGTTTTCCAAGCTACGTCATCTCCCAATTAGTTTTTCATCAATTTTAGTATGGATAAAAAAGGAGGGAGTATACATCGTTTAAAAATGGATTGTTTTCGTAATTTATTTTTGATCATCACTAGAATTAATTACTCTACTAATAAACTTCTACGTATTCTCTCCTCATGAGAGACTGCATTGCTTTTCGAGGTGTCTCACACCTTCAACTTCAATCAACTTTGTTTAAAAAAACAACAAGGGGCTTTAACAAAAGAGCCAATAAAAAAACCTGAGGAATTTCCCTCAGGCCGAACCATCACCTTATTATTTACTTACTGGAACAACTGCTCCCTGATATTCTTCTTTAATGAATGTTTGAATAGCTTCTGAACGAAGTACCTCAACTAGTCTCTTAATATCATTACGCTTCTCATCACCAGCTCGAACAGCAATAATGTTTACATACGGAGAATCTGCACCCTCTATAGCAATTGAATCCTCAAGTGGGTTTAAACCTGCATCTATCGCATAGTTAGTATTTATTAGGACCGCATCACCTTCGTTATTTTTATAAACTTGTGGAAGTAAACCTGCTTCAATATCTGTCTGGAAAACTAAGCTTTTCGGATTGTCAATAATGTCATCTACTGTAGCTGCTGTTGTATCAATTCCCTCTTTTAAAGTAATTAACCCTTTACTTTGAAGCATGGTCAGAATACGCCCATGGTCAGCGACTGCATTACTCATTATTATAGTAGCACCAGTTGGTAATTCTTCTAAGCTATTGTATTTTTGAGAGTATATTCCGATTGGTTCAATATGAATTCCTCCGGCATTTACAAAGTCATAATCTTCATTTTCTGACATTTGTAATTCCAAGTATGGGATGTGTTGGAAATAATTAGCATCAAGTTCTTTACTTGCTAACGCGCTGTTTGGCAATATATAATCCTGGAACGTTATTATTTCTAGCTCAATTCCTTCTTTTTCAAGAATCGGCTTAACTTGTTCTAAAATTTCAGCATGTGGCACATTAGAAGCCCCTATTACTAACTTCGCCTCATTTCCTCCACAAGCAGCTAACATTAATACGACTACCAATAAACTTGCAAAACTCACTATTTTTTTCATGATATTTTCTCTCCTTTTATTGCCGTTCACTATTATGTGAGGCATACTCTTATATTTTATTTCGTATTCTAATAACAAATTAGTCACCTTAGTTTTTCCAGGTATCTATCTTTTATCTATTAAGGATGTAACTCGATCACCAATGTATTGGATAATAAATACCATTGTTAATATTAATATAGTCGCAATAAATGTGACATCATCTTTACTTCGCTGAAATCCATCTAAGTAAGCTAGACTTCCTAGTCCCCCTGCACCAACAACTCCTGCCATTGCTGTATATCCCACCAAGGCAATGGCGGTGACGGTAATCCCAGAGACTAAAGCTGGCATAGACTCTGGTAATAAGACCTTCCATATAATAGTCCAAGTACTTGAACCCATTGCTCTTGCTGCTTCAATGACACCCTTATCAATTTCCCGCAAGGCTATCTCAACTAATCTCGCATAAAATGGAGCAGCCCCGATAATTAAAGCTGGTAATGCTGCATTAACTCCTAGCATTTTACCAACTAAGATCATAGTAAATGGAATTAGTAATATAATAAGGATAATAAACGGTATCGATCTAAAGATATTGACTAAGGCTGCAATTGTTGAATTAACTAAGTTATTTTCCAATAAATTTCCTTTTGCCGTTAAAAATAATAACAAGCCGAGAATAATTCCTAGTATAAATGTCGCTAACACAGAGACAGCGGTCATATAAAAAGTTTCAAGTGTTGCGTTTAGCACCTTTTCCCATTTCACATTAGGAAGTAGAGAATCAAGCATTGTTAATCACCTCCACACCTACTGATTCTTCTTGCAAATAAGAAATAGCTTTTTCAACTTCAACATCACTGCCATCAATATGAATGAAGAGAGATCCGTAAGCACCTTTATGAAGATGTGAAATTTTTCCTTGTAGAATGTTTACTGTAATATCAAACTTACGAATTACATTGGTGATAACTGGTTGCTCTGTTCCTTCTCCTACAAACGTAAGTTGGACCACTCGACCATTAGGATAATTTTCTACTAAATGCCCGACAGTTTCTTGTGTTTCTTGAGGCTCTGTCAGTTGACCAACAAATTTCTTAGTAATTGGCTGCTGTGGTTTCTTAAACACCGATAGTACATCACCTTGTTCCACTATCTCACCATTCTCCATAACAGCAACTCTGTGACTGATCTTACGAATGACATGCATTTCGTGAGTTATTAAAACAATTGTTAATCCTAATCGTTTATTAATATCAACTAACAATTCTAATATTGAATCGGTTGTTTGTGGATCTAATGCTGAAGTTGCTTCATCACAAAGTAAAACCTTTGGATTATTTGCCAATGCTCTTGCAATACCTACACGTTGCTTTTGACCACCACTTAACTCAGATGGGTATGCATCCTCTCTACCAGTTAAGCCAACTAGGTTGATAAGTTCTTCTACTCTTTCGTTCTTCTTTTGCTTGGAAACCCCTGCTATTTCAAGAGGAAAGGCGATATTTTCTCTAACTGTTCTAGACCATAACAAATTAAAATGTTGGAAAATCATACCTATTTCTTGTCGTGCCACTCTTAATTCTTCCCCATAAATGGTTGCCATATCTCTTCCCGCTACAATAATCGATCCCTCAGAAGGCTTTTCTAACTGGTTGAACATTCGAATCAGTGTACTTTTCCCCGCACCACTATAACCAATAATTCCAAATATCTCTCCACTTTTAATCTGTAGGTTAATGCCATTCACAGCATTCACCTCACCACTTTTGGTAGAGAACACCTTTTTGATTCCCTTTAATGTAATCACGCTCATCACCTCATCTTCCTCAGTATCCCTTTTATTAGCAAGAATATTATCAAACTTACCCTATTTCCTTGTTTTATGATGGTAATAATAGGAATCCTAGTCAACAAAAAAAACCTTTCTGCGCAAATGAGCAGAAAGGTTTAAATAAATAGGGTCCTTTCTCTCATCTGTCAAAGCATATAGCTTTGCCGGAATTGGCACCATTTCAACTAATGTTGACGGTTGCCGGGTTTCATAGGGCCAAGTCCCTCCACCTCTCTTGATAAGAGTGTGTTTATAATAAACACATTAATATTTAATTTTCAGTAAAGAAAAATCAACTTCGAGAGAGATTGTATCATGTAAAAAAAAACACGTCAATAGTTATTCTAGAAAATCATTTAGTTCATTTTGATAGATGAAAATATTTTTCTAGTATATTTTTTATTCGAGATAATATCGTTTCAATTCTTACATAACAGTGTTCACTTTCCTCTCAATAAATCTGTACCAAATGTAAAAAGAATTGCCAGATTAGCAGAACGAGATTAATGTAGATGAAACTTTAGATATTAACAGAAACGCCGATATAAAAAATAAGAATAAAAAAGACGGATGGAAACTGGGTGATAAGGTAACATGAAAAATTTAAGCATTAAAACATTAAGAACATGGATTATTATTAGTGGTTCACTTTTCACTTTATTAGTATTCTATATTTTTTACCTACTAATCGAAAAACCTACTTCTAATTACGAGCATAATTCCACGCAAGAAAAAGGACAAAACGTTTCGGTCTCCACAAATAATGATTCCAATGAAATCATACCCATTATCGAAAAGATTCGAAAAGATGAACATCTTTCTATTGATCATAAAAAGATAAAGGCAATTGATATAGAAATTAAAAGGCCTTCAATAGACGAAAGTCGATTCCATAGCACCTTCGGAAAAAAAGTTGTATTTATATATTTTTCACATAATCGCGAGTCTTTTTTACCATATTTCCCTAAAGGTACTCGACCTGAATTAGCCTACCACTCAAAAATCAACATTTCACTAATTGGCGATAGACTAGGGAGATCCTTAAGATTAAATGGGATAGGGAGTAATGTAAGTGATCAAGACATACTTACATTGCTAGATCAAAAGGATTTGAAGTACAGCCAATCCTATGCTATGTCCAGAACATTAGTTGAGACAGAACTTGGTTCCAATTCTAACATCGAGCTTATTTTTGATATTCACAGAAACTCACTACCAAAAGAATATACAACACTTCATGTAGGCGGGATCGAATATGCTCAATTATCTTTTGTAGTCGGGAGTTCACATCCGAATTTCCAAGAAAATTTATCTTTCACAAATAATCTTCATACCTTAATAAATGCTAATTATCCCGGTCTATCTAGAGGAG